>JAWODN010000030.1:0-22993 GCA_046483285.1 Candidatus Aminicenantota bacterium
CAGCGTTCATTCTCATTACGGCCTGCATACTCGCCAAGTCGCCATGCGACCCTCTTCATCAGAGGCTTTGAAGATTTCGTCGCCTCCACCTTCACTCCGATTGCTTCCGGCTGGAGCGACCTTTGCCGGGTGGGGTTGTCTCCCACTGAAGGTTCGCGCCTTCTCACGGCGCACTGAATAATCCAGGTTAGAAAATCGTTTCTTTGTTGCCATGGGAGCGGGAGATGGATCGCCGCCCCCATGGCAACAGTTCAGAAGTGACCTTGATCTTTCGTTGTGTATTATACACATGATGAATTCATAAAAAAAGCCGCCAATAAACCAGGTTAACATATCAAAGACTTTAAACTTTACTCCAATTTTATCATAGAATCAACCGTGTTTTTAATGCTTTTTCTTTACACATACTGAAAGGCAATCGCCGTCAGAAGAACCGCTGCCGGAAGCCAGAAAAAAATCCCTAAAAACCGGCTGACTTCCCGGACCCGGGCTTCCCTTAAATCAGCGCTTTCACTGGTACGCGGACGGGTTAATACTCGTCCCAGGCTTTAACCGCCAAGTCATCTTCAGTCATCCGCGACAGGCCGTCAATGAACCTTTCCGCAAACTGAAGGTTGGTGATCAGGGGCACGTTGAAATCCACAGCGCACCGGCGGACAGTGTAATCTTCAGCCAGATGCTGAGCGAGGGCGCTCCGGGGGATATTGATGATGAGATCAAGCTTCCGCTCCCGGATATAAGACAGAACACCAGGTTCCCTTTTCTCAGACGGCCGGTGAAGCATCCGCACCGGGATTCCGTGGTAATTAAGAAAATCAGCAGTCCCGGGCGTGGCATAAAGGGTATAACCCATCTTGTGAAGACGCTTGGCATCCGGAAGAAAAAGCGCCTTGCTTTCAAAAGGTCCGGTGGATAACAGAATGTTCTTTTCAGGAAACCGGTATCCAACTGACAGCAGGGCCTTGAGGAAAGCCTCTTCGAAACTATCGCCCAGGCAGGCGACTTCACCGGTGGAGGCCATTTCCACACTTAAAACCGGGTCCGCTCCCTTTATCCGGGTAAAAGAAAACTGAGGGGCCTTGACCCCCACGTATTCCAGCTCGAAGCACGATTTATCTATGGGGGCCAGATCTTCCCCCATGATAATCCGGGTGGCCAAATCGATAAAATTCAGCTTAAAAATTTTGGAAACAAAGGGAAAAGACCGGGATGCCCGCAGATTGCATTCAATGACTTTGACCTCGTTGTCTCTCGCGATAAATTGAATATTGAAGGGGCCGTGGATTTCCAAAGCCCGGACAATTTTGCGGGTGATTTTTTTCATCCTGCGGGTGGTTTCCAGGTAGGTTCTCTGGGGAGGAAGCACCATGGTGGCGTCGCCGCTGTGAACTCCGGCATTTTCCACATGTTCGCAAATGGCATAGGCAAACAGCTCGCCATTTTTCGCCACGCCGTCCAGTTCTATTTCTTTGGCGTTTTCAATGAACTTGCTGATAACCACCGGGTGCTCCGGGCTGACTTCGGAGGCCTTATGTAAATAGCCGGTCAATTCCTGGGTGTTCAAAGCCACGGACATGGCCGCTCCGCTTAAAACATAGCTGGGACGGATAAGAACAGGATATCCCACTTTCCCGGCGAAAGCCCCGGCCTCTCCCACATCGGTCAGCTCTTTCCAGTCCGGCTGGTCCACTCCCAATTCATCCAGGAGCGCCGAAAACTTATGGCGGTTCTCAGCCCGGTCGATATTCCCCGGATCGGTGCCCAAAACATTCAAGCCGTAACGAAGACATTTGACCGCCAGGTTGTTGGGTATTTGTCCTCCCATGGAAATGATCAGTCCTTCCGGTTTTTCTTTTTCATAGATATCGGCGACCGCTTCAAAACTCAATTCGTCAAAATACAGCCGGTCGCAGATATCATAATCCGTACTCACTGTCTCGGGATTGTAATTGACCATGATGGTCCGGTAATTCTGACGGCGCAGCGTCTGGACCGTGTTGACACAGCACCAATCGAATTCCACCGACGATCCAATCCGGTAGGATCCGGATCCCAGCACCATGATCCCCCGGCTGGAAGAGAAAGGGACATCATCTTCATCCCCGTTATAAGTCAAGTATAAATAATTTGTCTGTGCGGGAAATTCCGCGGCCAGAGTGTCGATTTGCTTGACACTCGGGAAAACATGCTGCTTTTGACGCAGTTCCCGGACGTCCAGCTCTTCCCCGCCCAGAAAAACAGCGATCTGCTTGTCGGAAAAACCCAGTTGTTTCGCCCGTTTAAGCAAATCGCGGCCCAGCGGTGTTTCCGCTTTTTCCAAATCCCTTTTCATGGAGACGATATTGCGGATCTTATAAATGAACCAGGGATCTATCCCGGTCAAGCCGTGGATTTTCTCCACCGTCATACGTTCCACCGCCTCCGCCACAGCAAACACTCTCTTATCCGTCGGATGGCTCAGTTCCGATTCCAAATCAGAAAAATGAAGCGCATTTCCCACCAATCCGTACACACCGACCTGAAGCATTCTTAATGCTTTTTGAAGCGATTCTTCAAATGTCCGCCCCACCGCCATCACTTCTCCCACACTCTTCATTTCACTTCCGATTTTGTTGGAAGCCCGCCGGAACTTGGTGAGATCCCAACGGGGGATTTTCACCACCACATAATCCAGCGCCGGCTCAAAACACGCTTTGGTGGTCCGGGTGACACTGTTGGGAAGCTCCGTAAGGTCCCTCCCCAGGGCCAGCTTGGCGGCCACGGCAGCCAAGGGGTATCCGGTGGCTTTAGAGGCCAGCGCGCTGCTTCGCGACAGCCGGGGGTTCACTTCAATGACCCGGTAGTCTTCGCTGCGCTCATCCAGAGCGAATTGAATATTGCATTCCCCCACAATCCCCAGGTGCCGGATCACCCGGATGGATATTTCCCGCAGTTTATGATACTCGCGGTCATCCAGCGTTTGCGAAGGCGCCACCACAATGCTCTCTCCGGTATGGATCCCCAGGGGATCGAAATTTTCCATGTTACACACCGTTATGCAGTTGTCGGCGCTGTCCCGGACCACCTCATATTCGATTTCTTTCCATCCTTCCAGGTACTCCTCCAGCAGAATTTGGCCGGTGAAAGAAAAAGCTTTCTCCACTTTTTTTTCCATCTGGTTCCGGTCTAATGACAATCCCGAACCCAATCCTCCCAGGGCATATGCCACCCGGAGCATGACCGGATATCCGATTTTTTCTGCGGCCTTCACGGCTTCTTCCGGCGTCCGGACCGCGATACTGCGGGGTATTTTTATTCCGATCTCCTGTAAACGGGCGGTGAAATTCCGGCGGTCTTCGCAGTCCATAATCGTACTGACCGGAGTGCCTAAGACGCGCACCCCGTATTTTTCCAGGACGCCGTTTTCGTGCAGACGGACTCCGCAGTTGAGTGCGGTCTGCCCCCCGAAGCCCAGCAGAATGCCTTCCGGATTTTCCCGGGCGATTACTTTTTCCACAAACCTTTCTTTCAGGGGAAGAAAATAGATTTTATCCGCCAGCGATTCGGATGTCTGAATGGTGGCGATATTGGGATTGATCAATACCACCCTGAGACCTTCCTCTTTAAGCGCCTTAATAGCCTGGCTTCCTGAGTAATCAAATTCACCGGCTTGACCGATTCTTAAGGCCCCGCTTCCCAAAAGAATCACCGTCTTCATGCTTTCACCGACTCCAAAAATTCATCGAATAAAAATTCCGTATCCACCGGGCCGGGATGATGCTCCGGATGAAATTGAACCGAGCGAAAAGGACGGGAAACATGCCGTATGCCTTCATTGGTGCCGTCATTCAGGTTTTCAAACCACGGCTCCCATCCCTGCGGCAGGGTGGCTGTGTTCACAGCGAATCCATGGTTCTGGGAAGTGATGAAACAGTGCCGGTTTTCAAGATTAACACACGGTTGATTCTGGCTGCGGTGTCCGTATTTCATCTTAAAGGTCTTTGCGCCGGCGGCCAAGGCCAAAATCTGGTTTCCCATGCAGATGCCGAAGGTCGGAATCTCACGTTCCAGGCATTTTTTCACTGACTCAATCGTTTTTTGGTTCATATTGGGATCACCGGGACCGTTGGAAATCACCACCCCGTCGAACGGCATATCCAGAAAATCATAATTCCAGGGCACCCGGATGACACGGCATCCCCGTTTTACCAGGCAGCGAATGATGTTGAATTTCACTCCGCAGTCGATGAGAGCGACAGCGGGATTTCCAGCGGGGTTATGAATTTCCGGCTCCATTCCGGACACCTTTTCAGTCAAAGCATCCCGGTTGGGATCATAAAACGGGATATTTTTATCTAAAACCAATTTCCCCAACATGGCGCCCCGGGTGCGAAGCTTTTTGGTCAAAGCCCGGGTGTCGATCCCCTGAAGAGCGGGAACATGCTGTTCCTTAAGCCAATCCCCCAGGCTTTTTTTGGCATGCCAATGACTGAAATTAGACGAATAACTGGAGACAATCAATCCTGAAACATGGATACGCTCAGACTCGAAATGCTTCAACAGGCCATTTTCTTTTTCCTCTCCCGGAACTCCGTAGTTTCCTATCAGGGGATGAGTCAGAACCAGAATTTGGCCGCAATAACTGGGATCCGTGAGGGTTTCCACATATCCGGTCATCCCGGTGTTGAACACCACTTCTCCGGAGGCCGGTTTTTCAGCACCGAAAAGAGTGCCGGCGTATTCTTCTCCACTCTGCAAAATGAGTTTAGCCGGCTTCATGAATCACAAATTTCCACATGTTATAGCACAGCCGGGCGGCCCGGGTCAAAACATTGTTTTGTATGGCGGGCACCATGACAATCTATTTTTGACCTTTCCCTGCTGCTGGACATCCCCTGGGGATATTAAAGAGAGCGCAACAAAAACAGGGGTTTTCCCGCAGCGCTTCCGGGATAATTTAGACTTAAAGAAACCGCCATAATCCGGTTGTTTTCAATCTTGACTCGCCGACCCGGTTCAGACATAATGCCGTCGGCATGAGAAAATGGCTTTTCCTATTAGGATTCCTGGCTGTGGTTTATGTAATCGTCCGGCTGAATTCAAAAAAAGAGAACAAGTCTCCCTTTTTCACCCAGCTCAGCGAGGCCGTGACTATTGCCGTCTGGGCTGTGCTCATCGCCTATCTTTTGGTGTTGGGGTACCATCTGTATACCATGATTTTTAAATAGCCCGGCCTGAACCTAAAAAAAACCGGTTCTTCGCCGCTTTGCTGGGGTCCTGTTTGTTATGTTGTTTTGAAACCTTGAAACGGCCGGGATATTTCGGTCCCAGGGAAGGCCTCCCCTGCCTCGACATCATTCCGCTTTTTAACTATAATGCCTCGTTATGATGAAAACAAATAAGCTCCTCCCCGGAGTGATTTTCCTGGCGGCCGTTTTAATCCGCTGCGGGGGCGGAGACCGGCCTATAGATATTGAAAAAAACGGACTGGAACGGCTTATGGGTCATCTGCAGGAAGAAAACGTGGCGGAAACACCCTTTTCCGGATTGATGGACCGGTTCGTTTCAGTGGAAGAGACGTTTTCCGGTGATATCTCCCTGATGAGGACGCTTTCCACCAGCCGCCAAAAAGTATGGGCCGTCACCACGGAACACCCCGCTCTCGGTTATGATGAATCCCAAAAACCTCCGGAAATGGAGGTGTGGATGGGGGAACAGCCTGTGGAGTTTTATTCACAGGGAACTTCAGAGGCGGTCACATGGAAATGGATTCAAACCGCCCGGAAAATCGATCTCCGTTTTGACGGTCGCTTCAATAAAGCCCGGAAATGCCTGGTTCTGGAACCGGGGAACCCGTATCATTTCGAGGCCTTTCTTCCCCGGGGGCCGGCGTCCATAGAAATTCTTGCGGAGAGAAACAAGCCTCCGGTCCACCTGGAGGTCAGCCTGAACGGCGAATTTCATTCCCGCCATCCCCTGCAAACAAGCCCCTCCACCCTCCGCTTGAATGTCGAAGGAGAACCGGGAATTCACTCCTTTTCGGTGAACCCTGTTCATGCCGAAAACAAGGGCAATCAAATTTCCGAAAATCCAAAAGTTTCAGTCCACCTGATCAAAATTGTGACCAAAAACGATCTGGTGCTGTTTTTTGTCCCCGCTGAAAAACAAAATGAATTTTCCCGGGAAGAAATCCGCCTCCGTTACCTGCACAGCCCTACCGGTCAATCCCGGTTGACATCTCTTGCCAGGATCCAGAATGATTTTGTTCTCCATTCCTATTCCCACCCTGAAAACCCCTATAGACTAAAAAAAAAGATGGAGGTGGAAAACTCGTCCCTGGATGTGTTGTTGGCCCCGCCTTCCAGCCGCTACACCTTTAAAGTCAAAATCCCGGAAGAGGCCTCCCTGGAATTCGGAACCGGCGTTTTCAGGTACGCAGGTGAGGAGAGGGAAAAATCCATCCGTTTTCAAATCATCGCCGCCGCGGGTGAATCCCAACATATTCTGTATGAGCGGAATTTTCATTCGACGGAAAGAATGCGGTTAGAGGAAATCGAACCTCAGAGAATCAGCCTCAGCCGGTACGCCGGGCAAACCGTCCATCTGACTTTACTTACTGAGGATATCGAAACTCAAGACAGCGAAGGCCGGACCGTCCCTGCGTTCGCTTTCTGGGTGAATCCCCTGATATACCGCCCCGCCCCCGAGGGCCTTAAAGTCATACTGGTTTCTCTGGACACTCTGCGGGCCGACCATCTCAGCAGCTACGGCTATTCCCGCAAAACCAGCCCTCACCTCGATCGGCTGGCCGAAGACAGCGTTTTGTTTGAACATGTCTTCGCTCAAAGCCCCTGGACCCTGCCCTCGCACATATCCCTGCTTTTTTCCCTGAATTCGGCAAGCCACCAGGTCTACCTCCATAATCAAAGCATCGACAGTTCAATCCCGTCCCTGGCCAGTCATTTAAAAGGACGGGGTTATTTAACCGGTGCGTTTACCGGCGGCGGATATATGAGCAGCATTTACGGTTTCCCTAAGGGCTTCGACAGATATGACGAACCTGCAGACAATCTGCCGCCGGATTTCAGGGCCAGGGAAGCGGAATACCTGTTCAATACCGCAGCCGCATGGTTAAACCATAATTGGGATAAAAAGTTTTTTCTTTTCCTGCACACCTTTCAGATCCACGGGCCTTATGAATGCCCCTCTCCATGGAATGAATCTTTTTTGGCCGAAGATCATAAATGGAAACACATCGACGTGAAGGACGCCCTCCAGGAGGCCGGGAACGATCATTCTTTTTCCCCGGAGGAAATCGACAACATTGTGGCCCTGTATGACGGAGGCATCAAATATACAGACGAAATCCTGATAAAATCCCTGGTGGAGCATCTCAAAAAATTAGGGATCTATGACCAGACGGTTTTGATTATCACTTCCGACCACGGCGAGGAATTTTACGACCACAACGGATGGCTGCATGGATACACCCTGTATAATGAACAGCTCAAAGTCCCCTTGATCATCAAACTGCCGCATTCCCAAAACCCAGGATCCCGCATCCCCGCAAAGGTCCGCCTGATCGACGTTATGCCCACCATTCTTGAGCTGGCCTCCATAAAACCCGGCAGCATAGACGGCGAAAGCCTGCTGGACATGATCAACGGCAAAGAAAGCCGGGACCGCGTTTTTATCAGCGACCTGGCAAGCGCCGACCATCCTCAAGTCATCCCTTTAAAAACGGCCACCAGCCGGAATGAACTGAAATTCATTATCAACCAAGGGGAATCCGGTCCCAAGTCCATAGAAATCTACCATCTGGATCGAGACCGGAAAGAAAAGAATAATCTCTTCCCTAAAGCTCAAAAACTAACAGAAGAGGTTTTGGCGTTCTTGAAAAAGTATTATGACGAAAAGGAAAAGCAGCACCGGCCGGGCCGGGACATCGAACTCAACCAGGAACTGGAAGAAAAACTCAAAGCCCTGGGATACCTGCGTTGATCCTTTCCCCTAACCTGAATGATGAGCGGGCCAGGATTGCCCCATATCATATGCGAGGCGCATCACTAAAAACCATGCTTGTCGCTGATAAGAAAGAGATGGCGAAAACATCGCAGTTTTTTTTGAATAGATCAGTCTAATTAATGTCTTTGGGGACGCATCACCAGCAGCGACGCCCGCCGGCTCTCCACCTCCTGCAGGCTGAAATGAAACGGCGCATATTTTCCGGTCCGCCAAAAATCGATCATATCGCCGTAATGAGGATGTTGCGGCTGCCCGGACTGTCCCATGGACCCTATGACATGGCTCCGGGTGGTATCCCCGAGATTCACAATCATCCGCATCGAAGGAATAACGGTGGCATAAAAACGGCCGTAAAAGGGATTATATCCGCCCACATTCACCGTAGTGCTGTCTCCGTCTTTAGGAAAAGGACCTATATTCAATAACTCGCGGGTGAACCAGGACTGAGCCCCTGGATGACGGTAATATATTTTATAAAGTCTTCCCCAGGTCCACTCCTCTCTCTCTTCACCCAGTTGTTCCGTCAATTGTTCGACCGCCCCCGACAAAGACATGTCCAGAATATCCGCGTAATTCTCCCTCTTTGGGGTGTCCCGCCGATCCCACAAAGGAGAATCCAGCATTTGGGGAAGATTATCCAGAATACAGGGTTTATAGATATTATCAAAGTAATAATAAAGGTCTTCTCCCAAATCGTCTTTCAGAAAATTCTCAATAATCTTGGTGATAAAAACTTCATAAACAGCCGCTCCCAGGCTGTCCGCATTGACGTCTTTATCCCAATCCAGCATGGTTTGCAAAGCCCAACGGCCGGCTTCGGAACGGGGGCGGAGATTTCTGATTTGAAAAATGAGGGTTTCCGCCCGCAAAGAATAAACATCATTCTGGATTTTTTTGAAATCCGCTTCACTCAATAAAGAGTTGTTTTCTAAAAGCTGACGGATGCGGCGGGCCCGGTACGGCGCACCCCAGGAATAGGATATGGAATACGGATAATCATCTCCAACACGCTTCTCGTTGGCGGTGACGATGATTCCGTCAGGGGGATTAAAGGCTGACGGCAATTCGTCATAAGGAATGAAGCCTGTCCACAAGTCCTTGTTCCGGTTTCCTCCCACCGGCCAAAATCCTGAATAACCGTTTCGCACCGGCACCCTGCCGGTGGCATGCCAGGCGATATTGCCGTCATTATCCGCAGCCACCAGATTGATGGAAACCAGGCCCATCAGTCTCCCCGCCTCCATAATCTCAGCAGCAGTGTCAGCGCGGTTCATGCGGATAAATGCGTCCATGGTGCGGTCTTCCACTTTTCCCAGCCACTTTAAAACCACCTGGGCCTCTCCTTTCCCGGGCTGGGTCAAGACCGGCCCGGCTTCAGTCCGGTAAATGGTCAGCGGCCGGGGATCGGCGTCCCTGACCGGGAGAAGAATCTCCTCTTTTTCCATCTCAAAGCTTTCGCCCTTCCAGAAGTAACGGAACGGATCCTCCGGATCGATTTCCACCACGCACAAGTCCACATAATCAGCCATCAGATTGGTGATGGCCCAGGCCGCATTTTCGGTATGACCGATGGCGACACCCGGTGCGCCGGCTATGGACGCTCCGGCGACATGAATTCCCGGAGCGTTCAGGTGATTAAAATACCAGAATGACGGAACCGTATGGACCAGGTGCGGATCATTGGCCAGCATCGGTTTTCCGCTTTCCATGTGCTCTCCGCTGACCGCCCAGTTGTTGCTTCCTCCCAAGCTCTGGAACAAATTTTTAAAGGCATAGGCGGCGGGAATGAAAGGCGAAATGTTCCATGTCCTGAGTTCATGGAGATAATTATCCTTGGTATGAAGCCAATCCACCGGATAGGAAGGAAACAACCCCGCCAGTTCCTCAAGGGGGATTTTGGACAAGGCCTTCACCGCCAACAACTCTTCGCTGTAATTCTGGTTGAGAAACCAGGAGATCAAAATGATGGAAGAAAACGCATCTTTTCGAGAATAGGGTTCCGGAAACAGCCCCAGACTTTCAAACTCCAGAGGTAAATTTTTTTTATGGGAACTCATGAAGGCGTTGACACCCTGGACATAAGCATCTAAAATGCGCTCGGTTTCCGGGCTTATCATGAAAGAAAGCCTTTCCGCTATCTCCTCAGCTCTCAGCATACGCATGAACATATCCACGTTCACATATTCTTCGCCCCCCACCTCCGCTGTCCGGCCGCGGACCAAGCGCCGAAATGTCTCCATCTGCCAGAGCCGGTCCTGGGCATGAACATAGCCCTGGGCAAAAAACAGGTCTTGCTCATTGTCCGCATAAATATGCGGAATCCCAAAATGATCCCGGTATATCTGCACTTGCGCCAGCAGTCCCGCTTCCTGTTTAATTCCGGAATATTCGGGGAACCCCCTTTCGATCAATAATTGGGCACACCCGGTCAGCAGGACCGCCGCTCCAACCGCTGCTGTCCATCGCATATTCAAACGCACAATGTTTCTCCTTGTCACCCTCACCGGCACGATTCTTATCCTGACTTATACCTTAGTCTGGCATATTAGTTCGAAAATAACAAAACAGTCCATTCCGTCTATCTTGTCCATCTAGTCTGAATAGGGCGAGAAAAGCGAGAAAGACGAGACGGGCGGGCCGAATCTCGCCGCATCTGCTTTGTTGCAAAGCATTCGCGGTGAAGGACCACAGCGTCATGCCCTGCGCCTCGCATCTGCGGCAATCCCTTCCTGCCTCGCGAAAGCGGAACCCACCGCCCATACGAGGCAGTCAGGGATTCCGGGGCACGGTGTGCCCCGGAATGACACACCCAAAAGTGCTCCGGTCCGGGAATGTCATTGGGATCATTGTCATGGTTCGTGGTGTATTATACACATGATGAATTCATAAAAAAATGGTAAAGAAAATGTTTTCAACGGGATCAGATCGGAAAGATGGGATGGTGGAGCTGATGGGACTCGAACCCACGACCTCTTGACTGCCAGTCAAGCGTTCTCCCAACTGAACTACAGCCCCACATAAAAGACGGAGCATATAATAACCAAACCGGCCCTGTCCGTCAAGGAAAACCACTGAGATGGCCGGTTTTTCACCCCGCCCTTGACTGTATCGGTTATATTTTTCAGTCATTTTCCCCCTGATGAATGGTTAACAATTCCGGCAAAACATGTTATGATAATTTGTCCATGGATTTGAATAACCCAGGAATAACAAACTGTCCGGCGCTGCAAAAAAGCAAAGCGCCTTTTAAGGTATAGCACAGGTTAAAGGATAAACCCGATGCCCACTCCTGAAAAACAACCAAAATCGTATAAAAACATCATGTTCTGGATCATCGCCGGAATCATCATCATTATCTTGTGGAGCCTTCTGCAGGCGCCACGGATACCCAAAGAAGAAATCACCTTCACTCAGTTTCTCAGCCATGTCGAATCAGACAATATCTCAGAAGTGACCATCACCGGCAGCCAAGTTGAGGGCAAATACATAGACGGCACTTCGTTTGAAACCGTGGCTCCCAGTACCTATGATGACCTGATCAACATTCTCCGCACTCATAATGTCAATATCACCGTAAAAGACGACACCAGAAGTCCATGGTACTCTTATCTTTTCACTTGGTTTCCCATTGTTCTTCTCATCTTATTCTGGATATTTTTTATGCGCCAGATGCAGGCCGGGGGAAACAAAGCCATGTCTTTTGGAAAGAGCCGTGCCAAGCTGTTCACCGGACCGGCAAAAAAGATGACATTCAAGGATGTCGCCGGCGTGGAGGAGGCTAAAGAAGAACTGCAGGAAATCATTTCCTTTTTAAAAGACCCTAAAAAATTCCAAAAATTAGGCGGACGCATCCCCAAAGGTGTTCTTCTGGTCGGGTCTCCCGGAACCGGGAAAACACTGCTGGCAAGGGCTGTGGCCGGAGAAGCCAATGTTTCATTTTTTTCTATAAGCGGGTCCGATTTTGTGGAAATGTTTGTCGGAGTGGGCGCTTCCCGGGTCCGCGACCTGTTTGAACAGGGAAAAAAACAAGCGCCCTGTCTTATTTTTATCGATGAAATCGATGCTGTGGGGCGCCACCGCGGAGCGGGATTAGGAGGAGGACACGACGAGCGGGAACAAACCCTCAATCAGCTGCTGGTGGAAATGGACGGCTTCGACGCCAATGAAGGAATTATTCTTATCGCGGCCACCAACCGCCCCGATATTCTTGACAACGCCCTGCTGCGGCCCGGCCGGTTCGACCGGAGGATTGTAGTCAATATGCCGGATATGAAAGGCCGGGAAGAAATATTAAAAGTCCATGTCAGCAATATCCCTTTGGCCAAAAACGTTAAATTGCCGGTGCTGGCCCGCTCGACTCCCGGATTTTCAGGAGCGGATCTGGCTAATCTGGTCAATGAAGCCGCCCTTCTGGCAGCCAGATACAACAGGAACAAAGTCGGGATGCATGACCTGGAAGCGGCGAAAGACAAGGTTTTGATGGGGGCGGAGCGGAAAAGCATGATCATCAGTGACGAAGAGAAGAAAAGCACCGCTTACCACGAAGCCGGGCATGCCCTGGTGGCGGCATTGATTCCTGATGCGGACCCTCTTCATAAAGTGACCATCATTCCCCGGGGAATGGCATTGGGCTTGACCCAGCAGCTTCCCTTGGATGACCGGCACACCTACTCCCAGGATTATCTGGAAGCCCAGCTATCCGTTCTTCTCGCCGGCCGGGTGGCGGAAAAACAGTTTCTCAGCGAAAACACCACCGGCTCCGCCAATGACTTTGAAAAATCGACTGAGATCGCCCGGAAAATGGTCTGCCAGTACGGCATGTCCGATCTGGGGCCGTTGACCTTCGGAGAACAGGATGATTTGATCTTCCTGGGCAAGGAAATGGCCAAAGATAAAAACTTCAGCGAAAAAACCGCTGAAAAAATTGATGAGGAAGTCAAAAACATCATCGAGCGTAATTATAAACGGTCATATGATCTTCTGGAAAAGCACAGCCGGGTTCTGATTAATATCGCCGAGACTCTGCTGGAAAAAGAAATTCTGAGTTCCGATGAAATCGAAAAACTTATAAACGGTAAAAATCTTCCTAAAACCCGGAAAAATGAATCCAAGACCCCAAAATCCAGGAGCGGGACCGGATCCAAAAAAACCAAAGCTTCTCCCAAAAAAACACCGAAGCCGAAAACCAAGGAAAAAGAAAAAGCCAAGTGAGAAAAGAACTCAAAATCCAGGTCCGGAGCCGTGATTATCTCCTCGGCCAAAGAACCTGGATTATGGGTGTGCTTAACGTGACCCCCGATTCTTTTTCAGACGGAGGCCGTTATCTGGACAGGCCGCACGCCGTGGACAGGGGCCTGGAAATGTGGAATGAAGGAGCCGATATTGTGGATATCGGCGGCGAGAGCACCCGCCCGGGCGCCGCACCCGTCCCGGTTGAAGAAGAGTTGGCCCGCGTGATTCCGGTGATCCGGGAAATCCGCCGCCGCTCCGACGTTCTTATTTCCATTGACACCACTAAATCCAGGGTTCTCGCAGAAGCCTGGGAAGCCGGCGCTGATATTCTCAACGATATCAGCGCCATGCGCGCCGACCCGGAGATGCTGCCTCTGGCCGCCAAACGGCAAGTCCCGGTAATCCTAATGCATATGCGCGGAACCCCGCAGACCATGCAAAATCACACCGGTTATGCCGACCTCCTGGCTGAAATCAAAAGCTTTTTCAGCAGCCAGATAATCCGGGCGGTCAAGGCCGGCTTGAAAAAGGAACGCCTCATTATCGATCCCGGCATAGGCTTCGCCAAAACCCAGCAGCAAAATCTCCAATTGATCCGAAACTTGGATGTGTTTTCCTCCTTGGAGGTTCCGGTTTTGATCGGAGTTTCCAAAAAATCATTTTTGGGCCGGATCCTCAATTTGCCTCCCGAAGAACGGGTGGAAGGAACCATTGCCGCTTCTTTGCTGGCCATGCAGGCCGGTGCCCATATACTGCGGGTCCATGACGTCGCCGCAGTGAACCGTGCGGTCCGGACTGCTGAAGCCATTCTGGCCCAACCGGTTGCCTCCGGTCCGCGTGAACCCGGCTCCAAAGGAGATGAACAATATGCTCATTGAAATGGCCGGGGAAGTCTTTGCCACCATAAAAGGCTTCACGCTGGCCGATTTTCTCGACATCATGTTGCTGACCTTTATTCTGTATTCCTTTTTCCGGCTGATCAAAGACACTAAAGCCTATCAAATGGCCTTGGGGCTGGGTATCGTGGTCATTCTGTATTTGATTACGCAATGGGGCCAGCTGCTGGTTTCCCACCGGATCATCAAGAGTTTCATTTCTTATATATTCATTGCGGTCATCATTCTTTTCCAGGGAGAAATCCGGCGTTTTTTGACGTCCATCGGGTCGCGGTCATTCCGCCGCAAGGAATCTCGAACCTCCCTGGAAGATAAAATGGAAGACTTTTTCACCGCCATTGATTATTTATCCGCCAAGAAACTCGGGGCCTTGATTGCATTTGAAAAAGAAATTTCCCTGGAAAGTTACGCCGCCCGGGGAGTCCGGATCGATGCCGTCATGTCAAAAGACCTGCTGGTCAGCATTTTTTTTTCCCATTCTCCGCTTCACGACGGCGCCGTGGTGATCCGGGATAATAAAATTGTGGCGGCGGGATGCCTGCTTCCGCTTCCTGCCTCCCACCGGCTGGGCATGCAGTTTAAAACACGCACCCGTCACCTGGCCGCCTTGGGCCTGTCTCAGGAAACCGACGCGGCCGTAGTGGTGGTATCGGAAGAAACCGGAACCATTTCCCTGGCCACAGAAGGAAGCATGGAGCGGGGATTGGACAAATCTCAGTTAAATGAACGTTTGCTGAACTATTTGAGATGAAATGATTGAAAAACTGCGCACTTTGGCCACCCGAAATTTAGGGCTTAAGCTGGTCTCTTTTCTGTTCGCGCTGATGCTCTGGTTTTCTCTTATTCCTGAAGAAAAAACCTTTTCGGAAAAAACACTCACGGTTCCCCTGGAGCTTCATAACATTCCTTCGGATATGGAACTAATGGAACGGCCGGTTCAAACCGTAAACGTGACCATACGAGCGCCCAACCGCCTGCTTCCGCAACTCTCCTCCGCCAATGTCCACGCCGCACTCAATTTACAGAACTCCACAGTCGCCCAGGAAGAATATTCTCTCAGCCGGAGCATGGTCAGTATTCCTACAGGCGCGGAAGTGAAGGAAATCTCTCCCAGTAAAGTCAATCTCAAATTCGAAAAGTCCGAAGAAATCCTGTTGAAAGTCAGCCCGAATATTATCGGAGAACTGCCGGAAGGATACACCTTGCTTAAGACCGCAGTGGTGCCGCCTGAAGTTTTGGTTAAAGGACCGGAAAGTATCATCAATGCCCACGAGATGGTCCGCACCAGTCCCATCAACCTCACCGGGCTGATCCAGAGCAAGGAAATTGAAGCCGATTTGATTCTGCCGGACCCGGATTTAACTTTGGCCATGTCGAAAAACACGGTTCTGGTAAGGCTGCACATAAGTGAAAAAAAATCTGAAGACAAAGTCCCGGGAAATTCTCCCGGCAAAAAATAAAATCAAAAAAAGCAAAAGATGATGAAACTATTTGGAACGGATGGAATCCGTGCTGTCGCCGGCCTATCTCCTTTGGATCACATCACGGTCTACCGCATTGGATCGGCCTTGACCCGGGTATTGGGGAAAAAAGAAAAATCTTCCTGGATATTGATCGGAAGAGACACCCGTCAATCCGGTGCCTGGTTGGAAAAGATTTTGTTTCAAGGAATAAGAGACGCCGGAGGCCATGCCCTCTCTGTGGGGGTGATTCCCACTTCCGCGGTTTCCTATCTGACCAAAAAACATGCTTTTTCCGCCGGCATCGTCATATCCGCATCTCATAACCCTTTCGAGTACAACGGCATCAAAATATTTGATTCCTCGGGCCGCAAAATCCCGGAAATCTGGGAAAAGGAAATTGAAATCGAATCCTTTCAATCTTCACATCATCCCCCCAGCCATATCGCCTCTCCGCCATCCAGCCCTGAGCTGGGCGAGGAATATCTTGGATTTCTGCAGGACCGCTTCCGCGCTTCCAGCCGAACACGGCTTAAGTTGGTGGCGGATTGTTCTTACGGTGCCGCTTCGGCTTACGCCGGGAGGATTTTTTCATCTTTGGGATTCGATGTCCACTCTATATGCGATCAGCCGAACGGGAAAAATATCAACCTGTCCTGCGGCTCACTCCATCCTCAGCTCCTGATGAAAGAGGTGATTTCGCGCTCAGCCGATTTGGGAGTGGCCTATGACGGAGACGCCGACCGGGTCTTATGGGTGGATGAACAGGGGCGCCTGCTGAATGGGGACCACACCCTTCTCATTCTGGCGCGCCACTTTCAAAAAGAAAACCGGATGGCTTCCGATACCGTAGTGGGGACCATCATGACCAATTTGGCCCTTGAGCTGAACCTGGGTGAATACGGCCTCAAACTGCACCGCTCCCAGGTGGGGGACAAATATGTGCTGGAAGACATGATCCGGCTCCGCTGCAATCTGGGAGGAGAACAGTCGGGCCATACTATTCTTTTGGATGACTGCCCCACCGGCGACGGCATTCTCACCAGCCTGCGGATGATAGAAGTTCTTTCTTCAGAAGGCGCCTCCATGTCGGAACTGGCGGCCGGGTACCAGGAATTTCCTCAAATAATTGTCAATGTCCCTGTAGCGCGGAAAGATGATTTTCGCAAATATCCTGATATCATTCAGGTCCTGCGCAAATCCGAACAAGACCTCGGTCAAACCGGCCGCTTGAATCTCCGCTACTCCGGAACCGAACCTTTGGCCCGGGTGATGGTTGAAGGACGAGACCGCGAGCAGATCGAATCCCTGGCCCGCCGGATCGCCGCCGCGGTAGAAAACAATCTTAATCCATGATTTATTTCGATTTTATCCATCGAAACATGTAAAATATGCTTTAGTCTGAATGTTGAGCGGGGCGGGACTGCCGCGGATATGGTGTGCGTGCGGCGATCCTTCGGCCGCTCTCATGGCCATGAGGAAACCATTTTTTGAGTCATGAATCAGGTTAGCGGGAGGAAAACATATGAGATTAGCCGTCAATATTGATCATTTCGCCACTCTCCGGGAAGCCCGGAAAAGCAATGAACCCGACCCGGTGCTGGCCGCACTGCTGGCGGAGCAAACCGGAGCGTCAGGCATCGTCTGCCATATCCGCGGAGACCGGAGGCACATCAAGGAAAAAGATCTCCGTCTTCTCCGGGAAACCGTCAAAACCAAACTCATCGTGGAAATGGCGGCCACCCCTGAAATGAAAGCCATCGCCAAGGATATCAAACCGGATATTGTCTCCCTGGTTCCGGAAAAAGAAAATGAGCTCACAACCGAGGGCGGACTGGATGTGATATCCCGCCGGAAACATTTAGCGGGCCACATCAAAGAGCTGCATGAGGCCGGAATCAAAGTCAGCGTTTTTGTGGACCCTGATTCCAAACAAATAGAAGCCTGCCATGAACTGGGAGCGCGGCTGATTGAAATCAATACCGGCAAATACGCGGAATTGAAACCCGGAGCGGAGCAGGACATGGCTCTGGCGGAAATAGCCCGCGCGGTTGAATGGGGCACCGGCCTGGAAATGACGATTCATGCCGGCCACGGCCTGGACTACCGCAATATTCCGCCGGTCGCCGCCATCGAAGAGATCCAAGAATTCAGCATTGGATTCTCCATTGTGGCCCGCAGCGCTTTAGTGGGGATTGAACTTGCGGTGGAAGATATGCTGGCTTTGACGGAAGGGTGATTGAGAAGGAAAAACCATGGACATAAAAATCAATATGGAACGGCTGAAAAAGGATATTCTGGAGCTCGCGGAAATCGGCAAAACCCCTCAGGGCGGAGTCAACCGTCCCTCTTTCAGCCCCGCTGACCTCGAAGCCCGGGAATGGTTGAAAGAAAAAATCTCCTGCGCCGGACTTTGTTTCGGCCAGGATGGCGCCGGCAACATATTCGGACGGCTGGAGGGAGAGGGGCCGTCGGTGATGGCCGGCTCTCACATCGACACCGTCATAAACGGAGGAAAATTCGACGGTTCCGTTGGAGTGCTGGCGGCCCTGGAATGTCTCCGCCGCATAAATGAGGAAAAAATTCCTCATGCCAAACCACTGGAGATGGCGTCTTTTACGGATGAAGAGGGCAACCTGGCAGGAGATTTCCTGGGGTCCCGTGCTTTTATTGGAAAGCTTGACCGTGATATCCTAGAAAAAGAAAGAACTCAATTCGGTCCTCCGCTCGAAGATATCCTTAAAAACACGGAATTCAGCCTGGATTCCATTATGGAAGCCCATAAAAACCGGCCGGACATTCACGCTTTTCTCGAAATTCATATCGAGCAGGGACTTGTTTTAGAAACAGAAGGCAAGCCTATCGGAATCGTAGATAAAATTGCCGGGAAAAACTATTGGGCCTGCAGCTTTCTGGGCAACCCGAGCCACGCCGGCACCACCCCTTTCGAACTCCGCCACGATGCGTTCCTTGGACTTTCGGATTTTGCCTTAAAAAGCACCCATTATGTCGCCACCGAGCACTATGGGAGCATGATGACGATTGGGCGCGTCCATCTCCATCCCGGTTCATTCAGCGTGGTTCCGGGGCGGGCGGATTTTTCGCTGGATTTCCGAAGCACCTCTCAAGAAACTCTGCAGACTTTGGCCGAATGCGCAGCGGACATCGCCAGGGATGTCACGGAAAGCCGGGGTCTTGATTTCCGGCACAAATTAATTGACAGCACCGATCCCGTAACCGTCCCCTCAAGCATAACAAATTTGCTGAAGAAGAAATGCGGCCAGCGCGATTATCCCTATGTCACACTGCCCAGCGGCGCCGGACATGACGCCCAGATCCTGGCTTCCTGCACTGATGCGGGCCTGATCTTCATCCCCTGCGAAGACGGAATCAGCCATTCTCCGGAAGAGCGTATCAATTGGAATGACTTGGAAAAAGCCGGCAACTTGCTGCTCAGCGCACTGATTGAGTTGTCCAAATAAATCTACCCGAAATCCTCGGGACTGGGTTTTTTGCGCAGCCGCTTTTTCTCTCCTTTCTTTTTTTTCAATTCCAGCATTTTTTCCTTGGCCCGTTTGGATCTCTTCCGCTTCTGCCGCCGGATTTTTTCTATGCGCTGCTGCTCCGCGGTTTTATTCTTTTCCACCTTCGCTTCGATTTTATCCATGAGCCGCCGCCGGGCCAAAAAACGGTTTATGGCTTGGGAACGCTCACTCTGGCATTTGACCTCGATGCCGGTGGGGATATGTTTGAGATAAACGCAAGTCGCCACCTTGTTGGTGCGCTGTCCCCCTTTGCCGCTGGAGCGGATAAACTTTTCTTCCAGGTCCTTTTCCTTGACCCCGTACTTTTTCATCTTTTTATACAAATCTTTTTCTTTTTCCGTTCTGACGCCTAATTTGACCCGTTTCATCATAGTGTTATTGTAAGATTTCACAGCCGGTATGTTAAGCCCCTAAACACGATCGCCACATGAAATTATCTAACCTGGCTGATGAGCGGGCCGGGATCGAAGGCTAAATCTTCAAGGCCGCTTCAGCCACACCTGAATTCCATATACCGCAAAGAAACTATTTTCCAAGTCTTTCATCATGTGTATAATACACCACGTACGATGAAAATCACTTATGAACGGTTGCCATGGCAACATAGAAACCATTTTCTAACCTGGATTATTCACGGGCCGGGATTGCCGCAAACGACGACAATTCTTTAATTCAATGTCGTCCCGCGATGCGAAGCACCGAGGGATCCCTGGCGGCCTCGTCTTGGCGGTTGGCCCCGTTTTCACGAGGCAGAAAAGGATTGCCACGGCTTGCTGACGCAAGCCTCGCAATGACAAGGGGCATGTCGTCCCGGGGCACGCAGTGCCTTTGAGTGTGTCATCCCGCGGAGCGGAGCGACGAGGGATCTGTGAGTGCTTTCGTCAGGCCATATGGACAATGGGTTGCCAATTAGAAGCAGTCCGGGATCCTTCGCTCCGCTCAGGATGACATTAAATTAATGAAAGGTCGTCACTCCACTGCGACGAGCCGCAACCCGGCAGATGCGGTGAGATCCGGCCCGCCCGAAGGGTAAATAAATTGCGATTAAAATAACAATTAAAAAATGAAAAACGTTCAATTTGATCTTTCATTAAAAACCATGCTTATCATTGATAAGAAAGAAATTGCAAAATCATCGCAATTTTTTTATGAATAGATCAGGCTAAGTAATAAATCAGAATTGAAATACAGAAAGGATATTCGAATGAAAATCATGCTTCGCTTTAAAACTTTCTTGGTCTTATTGGCTGTCTGCGCGGTTTTTGTGTCAGCCCAAACAAATTTGCTGACTGTCGCGGAAAAAAGCGATTTCACCGCCACTTCCCGCTATGCGGACGTGATGGAATTTATTCAATCCCTTCAGGAAAGGTCTCATTTCATCCGGGTGGAAACATTGTGCACCAGTCCGGAAGGCCGCCCTGTTCCCCTGCTTGTCATGGGAAATCCTCTTCCCGTTTCTCCCCGAGACCTGCTCGGAGATGACCGGATGGTGGTATACATTCAGGCCAATATTCACGCCGGAGAAGTGGAAGGCAAGGAAGCTTCCCTCATGCTGGCCCGGGATATTCTCAACCAGAACCCTCCCCCCTACCTTGATAACCTGGTTCTTCTTATCTCCCCTATTTTCAATGCCGACGGAAATGAAAAAATCAGTCCGGACAACCGGCGCAATCAAACCGGTCCGGAAAAGGGGGTGGGGGTCCGCCACAATGGACAGAATTTAGACCTCAACCGGGACAGCATGAAGCTGGAGAGTCCGGAATTGAAGGGATTGATTCAAAACGTCTTGATGCGCTGGAATCCGGCCCTGCTGGTTGACTGTCACACCACTAATGGCTCATACCATGAAGAACCGGTCACCTATTCATGGCCGTTGAATCCGAATGGGAGCCGCACCATCCTTGAATACATGCGGGACCGGATGATGCCGGAGATGACCCGGCAGCTCAAAGAAAAATACCAAACTCTGGCTGTCCCCTATGGGAACTTCATGGACTACCGGGACATGGAAAAAGGCTGGCGGACATTCGGGCACTCTCCAAGATATGTCACCAATTATATCGGCTTGCGGAACCGGATGTCCATATTGATTGAAAATTATGCTTATGCGGAATATAAAACCCGGATTATGGGGAATTATCATTATTTGCTGACAATTTTAGATTACTGCGGCCAAAACAAACAGGAAATGACATCCCTTGTCCGGGAAGCCGACCGGAAAACGGTCTCTCAGGGAACCACGCCGGAGACCGAAACCGGATTTGGGGTGGAATTTGACGTCCAGCCCTTGGATAATCCCGTAACCATTCTCAGTTGGGAAATGGAAATAACCCCCCGGGAAAATCAATGGCCGCGGGTTGAAAAAACAGACCGCAAAAAAACTTATACTCTTCCCTATTATGCTGATTTCATCGCTACCCGGGAAGTCTCCTTTCCTTTCGCCTATGGCATCCCCATTCCGGCCCCGGAAGTGATTGAAAAGCTCCGCCAGCATGGCATCACAGTCGAATCCCTACAGAAAGAAGTGGAGGTGGAAGTCGAAGGATTCAAAGTCACTGCCTTGAAACCGGCGGAACGCCTTTACCAGGGTCATTATCTGAATTCAGTGGAGGGAGAATATTTCAAGGAATCCAAAACTCTACAGCCGGGAACATGGATAATCAGAACCGGCCAATCATTGGGACGCTTGGCTGCTTATCTTTTGGAACCGGAAAGCGACGACGGACTGCTGGTCTGGAATTTCTTTGACAGGCACCTAGCCAGTCAATGGCGAAGGGAGCCGGAGATTTGCCCGGTTTATAAAATTCTCAAACCCCTTCCCCTGCCTGCTCAGGAAGAAAAATAACCTCCCTCCGGGCAGAAACGTTAAATTTCAGCTGTGAAAATTCAGCTTAAGAAGATTCCTGGCTTTGTTTGGTTTTCGCTGAGACCAAAAATTTTCCGCAGTTCTCACAAACATAAATATCGTTGCTGCCTTCAATAGCTGAGCTCATCCCTGTCGCCACGTTGATATAACAACCCTGACAGACTCCGTCCTCCACCTCCGCCACAGCAAAACCATAACGATTCATCAACCGGTCAAACCGGTCCAGCAGGGCTTCATCCAGCTCAGACCTTATAAGTTCGGCTTGCTGCTGCAATTCTTTTTTCTTGGAGGGAGACGCTTTTTTCTTTTTCAATTCAATACCTTGAAGTTTCCACAACAGCCCGGCCCGATGGATAATGCGTTCCTCCTGAGTGGGCAAAGAGAGTTCAATTTCAGAAAGAATATCATAAAGCCGAGCCGCCGATTCAGTATTGAACAGACGTTCCCGGAAATTTGAATTAACCAGGAAATTAGCTAATCCCGCGAAAAGATGATTGAATAAACCGGGGATAGCTGGATTCCAGACGATCAGAATGATAAGGTTGACTTTTTCCCGGTCGATCGCATTAAAATCAATGCCGGCATGGGAACGCCCGACCACAACCGCAATATCTTTGACTTTGGTATTGAATCTGGCATGCGGGAGGGCCACATGGTGACCGATGCCTGTGGTCTCCAGTCTCTCCCTGTCGATAATCCGGGTCAATATCGGCTTCCTGGTCTTAATCAAATTCTGCTTTTCCAGAAGCACCAACATCTCTTCCAGGGCGTCAATCTTGTCAGTGGCTTTCAAGTCATAAATAATCTGGGAAGGTTCAAGATAGTCGGTAAAATGTGAACGTTTCTTGTGTGCCATTTTCTTGAAGGTATTTTAACATAAATTGGAGCTGGTTAAAATTTTTTTTCGTATTCAGGGTTATCTGAATAATATTTTCGGATATACTTTTCTTGAACCGCGAAAGACCAGTGAACATCCCGGATAAAGTCAGC
>JAWODN010000092.1:0-5233 GCA_046483285.1 Candidatus Aminicenantota bacterium
ACTTCATTTCCGATGCAGGATAATAAATTAAGCCCCCGGCTCTCCGAACTGGCACGGCCGCCTGAAGATCCCAGATTATAAAGAGTCACCGCGGGTTCCACATGATCGCCGGCAATATGGACCGCGGAGTCGCCGGTGCGGAAGTTGTAGGTGATGCTTCCGGTTCCGGGCAAAACAAATATCTCTCCGTCTGGATTGATCCGGTAGGGAGAGGATCCTCCTCCGGGGGCGGCAATATATCCGATGGCCGCCTGCCTGACCAATTCTTCGCGGTTGAATTCAACCGTTTGACTTTCCCCCTGTTGACCGCTGTATGTCACGCCTCCTGTCAATAAAATTAAAACAGCGAACACAACAATAAACTTCCGGGTTGAGAGTAAATGAGTCATGATTTGTTCCTCCTTTTTTTTCCATTCTTCAGGTTTGACAGTTCAAAATAATATATGAAAATTTCATGATGTCAATACCAACCCGGATGATGAGCGGGCCGGGATCGCCGCTGCAGGCGCATTTCCCTCACATCTATGGATTTCATTTGAGCGATGATTTATCCTATATAATGAAAGTGTTTCAATAAGTCAGGCTTAGGTATAAGTCAGGATTAAAGATATGAACGAAAACAAAAAGAAATCATCACAACAGGGCCAATTCAAAGACTCACCATCCCACCGGCCGCCGTTTAAATCATCACTTGGATTGGGAATTCTCATATGGATTGTCATTTTAACCGCGCTGGGATATTTTTTCTTTCATGCTTTTCGCACCGCTCCCCGGATCAACATCCCCTATTCCACGTTCAAACACCAGGTTCAGGAGGGAAATGTTTCTGAAATCAATATCAAAGGCCAAGAAATCACCGGCGAATTCAAAGAAGACTATCAGCCTCCCGGTGAGGATGATGCTCAATACCAACAGTTTTCCACAACCAGGCCGGACTTTGAAGATCCCGC
The DNA here is from genome assembly GCA_046483285.1 of Candidatus Aminicenantota bacterium. Classification (GTDB taxonomy): domain Bacteria; phylum Acidobacteriota; class Aminicenantia; order Aminicenantales; family Aminicenantaceae; genus CAYRTV01. The sequence continues at coordinate 951 of JAWODN010000092.1, forward strand.
CTTAATGAATTTGCTGGAAGAACAAAACGTCACCGTACGGGCCGAAACCACGGACGGAAACTGGTGGACCATTATGTTGATTCTGCTTCTTCCCTGGATATTGATTTTCGGTTACTTCGCCTATATGAGGAATAAGGCTAAGAGTCAAATGAATAATATGGGGCCGGGCCGTCTTTTCGGCATGGGGAAATCCCGGGCCAAGCGGTACACTAAAACCAAAAGCGACATGTCCTATGATGATGTGGCCGGCCTGGAAAACGCCAAAAAAGATCTGAGAGAAATCATCGATTACCTGAGGGAACCCAAAAAATTCCAATCCCTGGGAGCGGACATTCCCAAGGGGGTTTTATTGGTCGGCCCCCCGGGAACCGGAAAAACCCTCTTAGCCAAAGCGACTGCCGGCGAAGCCGATGTCCCCTTTTTCAGTATCAGCGGCTCAGAATTTATTGAAATGTTTGTCGGCGTAGGCGCTTCACGGGTCCGTGATATGTTTCAAACGGCTAAAAAATCCTCTCCATCCATCATTTTTGTGGATGAGCTGGATTCCATCGGGCGGGCGCGCGGAACCGGAGTCGGCGGGGGTCATGATGAAAGAGAACAGACTCTCAACCAAATTCTTAATGAAATGGACGGGTTCAAGCCCCACCAGTCTGTCATCGTTCTGGCCGCGACCAACCGGCCTGATGTGCTGGACCCGGCTTTAATCCGTCCCGGGCGCTTCGACCGTCAAATCCCCTTGGATATGCCGCAGAAAGCGGCCCGGAAAAAAATTCTGGAGATACACACCCGCAATGTCCCCTTAGATAAAGATATGGACTTGGATAATTTAGCGGCCCGGACCGTCGGATTTTCCGGTGCGGACTTGGAAAACCTGGTCAATGAAGCCGCCTTGCTGGCTGCCAGGGAAAATAAGGAAAAAGTGGGAATGGATAATTTTGTCCAGGCCCGGGATAAAATTATTTTGGGCCATAAACGCGAGGATATGATCAGCGATGAAGAAAAGCAAATAATCGCTTATCATGAAGCCGGACATGCCCTGCTGGCTAAAACAACGCCCGGAATGGATCCATTGGAAAAAGTCACTATCATTCCGCGGGGCCGCTCCTTAGGCGCCACCGAGATGGTTCCGGAGGAAGACAGGCATAACTTTAGAAAAGATTATTTGTTAAAACGAATCCGGATCATGCTGGGCGGACGGGCCTCAGAAAAATTAATTTTCAATGATATCAGTAACGGCGCCGCTGATGACCTGAAACAGGCCACCAAGTTGTCCCGGCAGATGATCACACAATGGGGCATGAGTGACCGCTTGGGGCCGGTCACCTTCAGTCTGGGTGAGGAGCACCTGTTCTTGGGCCGAGAAATGGCCAAGCCTAAGGATTTCAGTGAAAACACAGCTCGAATCATTGATGAAGAAATCCAAAAAACAGTGTCCGGTCAAGAAAAAAAAGCCCTGGAGGGATTGAAAAAAAACCGCAGCCGGCTCAAAAAACTGGCCGAAGCTTTAATTGAAAAAGAAACCCTGGAGCGGGAAGAAATCGATAAAATTTTGGAAGACAACCAGCAATCAGACTCGTCATCCTGAGCGAAGCAAAGGGTCCCCTGCCTTTTTTTTCATGAACAGCCCAGGTATTATATACTTGATTTCAAATGAGCTGAACAAAAAACATGATAATGTGTTTATCCAATGGTCCCATGATTCTTAATCAGGAGGAATGAGAATGAAATCTTTACGCATTGTTTTTACCGTGGCGGCTTTGATTTCGGCTGTGTTTTTCACCGCGGCATGCCAGCCGGCATGGGAACACACCACCATCACGGAAAAAGATTATCAGCGCGCCGAGGAATTTCTCTCCCGTAATTTGGGAGAAAAGGTCTATGGGCTGGAAGTGAATCCCACATGGATTCTGGATACCTCTTCCTTCTGGTACCGAGTCAACACCCGCGAAGGGAAAACCTTCTACCGCGTCTGTCCTGAAAATAGACTCAAAGAGCCGGCCTTTGATCATAAAAAAATGGCCCAAATGCTTTCCGAAAAAACCGGACGCATTACCACCCGCGAAGACCTCCCTTTTGACCGGATTAAATACATCGAAGACAAAAAGATTGAATTCACTGTTAATGACCGGATCTGGACGGCAGATCTGGACACCTATACCTATAACTTAGCTGAAAAGGAGAAGGATGAGGAAGAAGAGCTTGAAACCCCTTCGCCCGACGGCAAGTGGGTGGCGTTCCGCAAAGAAAACGACCTGTATATCCGCTCGAAGGAAAACGGACGGGAAATCCGCCTGAGCCGGAGCGGCCGGCCCTTATATAAATATGCCGGTTATCTCGGATGGGGTGATATCATGGAAGGAGAAAACGGCGAAAGGCCGGAACACTTTTCCGTTAAGTGGTCGCCCGATTCCAGGAAAATCTATACTCAGATCCTGGATCTGCGAAAAGCCCGGAAAATGTTTCTCCTCAAGTCGGTGAATGAAGATTTCCGGGCCCAGCTTCTCTCCTATTACCGGGCGTCCCCGGGAGATACGGATATCGCCTATTACCTCCCTGTCATTTTCGACATTGAAACCCGAAAGGAAATCAAAATCAATGTTGATCCGGTTCCTCATTTTCTCGGTTTCGACGCCCATTGGTTTGAAGACGCCCGAAGCTTATACGCCCGCTGGTTCGACCGCGGATATAAAACCCTCAATTTCGCCCAAATCGACCCGGCTGACGGCGATGTCCGGATCATCATTAAAGATGAAAACGAAACATGTCTTGAAACCGGGATTTCCCGTTACCGCATGCTGGAAAAATCAAAAAAACTAATCATCACCTCCGAGCGGGACGGATGGAATCATCTTTATCTCTTTGACTGGGAAAATTCGGATTTGATCTCTCAAGTGACCACTGGAGAATTCGTGGTTCTGAATATAACCCATGTGGATGAAGAGAATGAATCCATATATTTTCAGGCTGCCGGACGGGAAATAAACGAAGACCCCTACCTGCGGCACTTATACAGGGTTAATTTTGACGGTTCCGGGCTTGAATCCCTGACGCCCGAGCATGCCTATCATGATGTCTCTCTGTCCCCCCGGCATGATTATTTCGTGGACAATTATTCCCGGGTGGATATGCCGACCATTTCGGTGCTGCGCAGCCTGGAAAACGGCTCGGTCATCATGGAGCTGGAACAAGCGGATATCAAAGATATTCTGGCCATGGGATGGACATTTCCCGAGCCTTTTCAAGCCACGGCGGCCGACGGTGAAACCAAAATATATGGTTTGATGTGGAAACCCTCAAATTTCAACAAAAATAAATCGTATCCGGTTATTGATCAATCTTATACCGGGCCTCAGGCGGTGGTTACGCCTAAAACATTTCGCCGTGCCTTGATGCATTCCAATACCGCCCTGGCCGAACTGCAATTTATCCCCATCACCGTGGACGGCAGAGGAACCGCCCAGCGATCCAAAGAATTCCACAACTTCACCTACAAAAACCTGGGCGGCGGAGTCACCGACCATATTCCCGCCATCCGGCAATTGGCTGCGGATAATCCCTACATGGACACGGACCGAGTTGGAATTTATGGGCATTCCGCCGGCGGTTATGATACAGCACGCGCCCTGCTGAACTGGCCGGAGTTCTATAAGGTGGGAGTCTCCTCCTCCGGAAACCACGACCACCGTATGGCCAAGGCCTGGTGGCCGGAGCAATACATGGGTTACCCGGTGGGAGATTTTTATTCCGAACAGTCAAACATCAATAACGCGGACCGGCTCCAAGGAAAACTGCTGCTTGTCCATGGGGAAATCGATGAAAACGTCAACCCTTCCGCCACAATCCGTTTCGTCGATGCTTTGATTAAGCACAACAAAGATTTCGATCTCTTGATCATCCCTGACAACCGCCACGGTTATCGCGGTGTTTACAGCGATTATTTCACCCGGAAACGCTGGGATTATTTCGTGCGCCACCTGCATAATACGGACCCGCCTTATTTTAAGATCTCCCGGCTGGATGAAGATGACTGAAAAATCGGCGGGGACCCAAGCCGAATGATTATGACGGAACCCATTCGCCGTACACAATTTCACTCTTCAGGAGGCTTCGCTTTTTTCTGAGCGTCTTTCCACTTTTTGAGTTTTTCTCCCATATCAGTCATGACCGGCTTAACCGATTCTCCCCAGTCTTTCAGGCGGGAGGAAAACTCTTCCCGCGGCCCTTTGAGAACCTGGTCAAATTCCAAAAGCTTTTTCCCCAATTCCGATAAAGACGGCTGAACA
>JAWODN010000144.1:0-9668 GCA_046483285.1 Candidatus Aminicenantota bacterium
GCTGAGATCAATGGGCTTAAGTTCAACCACCGTGTTTTGAGACCGTGGGCCCGAAATCCGCGGTTCTACGCGGTCATACAGATGTATGAACCGGATGTTCCGGCCCGGGAAGGCCCGGAGATCTATGGGGTGTTGAATGTTTTTCAGCACCGCTTCCCTTTGGATGACAAATCTCAGGATGTTTTCAGAATGAAATTGGCGGCGATTCCCGCAGTCCTGGCCCAGGCCCGCAAAAATCTGGTGGAAGAAGCTGGAGACTTATGGCTGTGCGGCATCCGGCAGAAAAAAGGAGAAAGCGCGGCCCTGGCCCGGTTGGCGGAGCGTCTGGATGACGGGCATCCTGAATTGGCGGAACTGGCCCGGGAAGCCGAAACCGCCGTGGATGAGTTCACAGCCTGGCTGGAAGAGAAGCAGCCGGGCATGAAAGCGTTTTCCGGGGTCGGCAAGGAGGAATTCAGCCGTTATATGAAGGATGTGCACCTGGTTCCGTACTCATGGGATGAACAGATGATAATGATTGAAAGAGAGCTGGACCGCTCTTTGGCTGCACTGGCCATGGAGGAGCACCGCAACCGGTTTTTGCCTAAGCTTTTCCCGGCCGCTTCTCTTGAAGAACGGCAAGAGTTGGAGAAAAAGTCGGTGGCGGCGTTTATGAATTTTTTGCGAAGCGGAGATATTTTTACGGTGCCCGGCTATATGAAGCTGGATGATGACGTCCAGTCCTACACACCACCGGAAAAGCTGGATTTCTTCTCTCATATCAGCGCACGGAGCCCGCTGCCCTTAACCTGCCACCAGGTTCATTGGCTGGAAAAACAGAGGGAAGCCCGCAACACTCATCCTATTCGTGGTCAGGCCCTTCTGTATAATATTTGGGACAGCCGGGCAGAAGGATTGGCGACGGCATTCGAGGAGCTGATGATGCAGGCCGGGCTGCTGGCGGACCGGCCGCGGGACCGGGAGTTGACTCATATCTTGCTGGCATTCCGTGCCATCCGGGCCATAGGAGGTCTGAAGCTTCACTCAGGTGAATGGACGCTGCAAGAGGCGATTGATTACGCGGTGGAAACAACTCCCCGGGGGTTTGTCGGCCCGGACAGCGGCACCATATTCGGCGATTATGCTCTCTATCTATCCCAGCCGGGCTATGGAACCAGCTATGTCATAGGAAAGCTGCAGCTCGACCGGTTGATCAAAGACAAGAGATCTCAATTAGGAGATAAATTTCAGCTGAAGGCTTTTTTTGATGACTATTTTTCCCGCGGCGTGATCCCCGCTTCCCTTCTCCGCTGGGAAATGACGGGTTTAGACGATGAAATGCGAAAGTTATGGCGATAAAAGGATCAAAATCGATCTCGCTCCATGGAATCAGTGCGGTTTTTTAAATCCGCCTCGCTGGGCAAGGACGGCCCCGGCTGCGGTGCCGATAAGAGCCGGAATGATCCAAGGGAACCCGGCTTCAGCCAGGGGAATATAATTGATGAGGTTATTGACGAAAACCACAGGGAGTCCGGCCGCGGTAAGAGCCTCGAAAACGCTGGTGGCCAGAGCTCCGGCGATGGCCCCGGTATAAACAGCCCGGGGGAGGGCTCTTTTTCTTGCGATGGTGAACAGAATGAGAATGATGGCGACCGGGTAAACCATAACCAGTAGGGGAACGGCGATTTGCACGATTTTATTGACTCCCACAGTGGCGAAAACCCCGCTGAATACGGCTGTGGCCCAGCAGAGGGGCTTGTATTTCAGTTTTCCCTTGGTGACGGCGCTGAAATAGTCGGCGACTGTGGCGGTTAAACCGGTGGCGGTGGTCAAACAAGCCAGGGAAACCGCCAGACCCAGGGCGGCCTTTCCCGAGCTGCCCAGAATCCCGTCGGCTATACTGATCAGCAGCGTGGTTCGCTCGATGCCTTCATGGAAAAGACTGCGGGAGGTGGCTCCCAAATACATCAGCCCCCCGTATACAAAACCAAGGCCGGCGGCGGCGATGATGCCGGCCAGGGAAGCCATTTTCACCTGATCTTTGACTTTTTGATATCCTTTAAAAACAAGTGCGGCGATGATGATCTCCGCAAAAACGATGGAGGCCATGGCATCCATCGTCTGGTAGCCTTCTTTGAAAGCGGCTGTAAAAGGGTTGGGAAGGCCGCCCTCAGTGAGGGGAGCGAGCGGGAAAAAGATCCCTTTGAAAATGATGATCACCAGCGTGGTCAAAAGGAACGGAGTCAGAATTTTGGCGATTTTATCAACCACTTTGGATTGATTGAGCGCGAAATACAAGGTGATGGAAAAGAACACCAGGGCGGAAAGAGCGGAGGGTGCCCAGGGCAGGTTGGGCCGGACTCCCATTTCAAAAGTAGTGGCGGCAGTCCGGGGGATGGCCAGCAGGGGCCCGATGGCCAGCAGGATGACGATGCTCAATCCGCGGGCGAACCGCGGGCCCACCCGGCCGGCCAGGTGCTCCACCGTGCCGCCCGCACGGGCGGCGGCGATGATTCCCAGCAAAGGCATTCCGATTCCGGTGATCAAAAAGCCCAGCAGGGCGACGGCCCATGACGATCCGGAAAGAAAGCCCATGTAAGGCGGGAATATGAGGTTGCCCGCTCCGAAAAACATAGCGAAAAGAGCAAATCCGACCACCAATATGTCTTTGGTCTTCTTGTCCATGCCTTCACCTTTTTCCTGAAAAGACTTATATACAAAAGCCAGGCCGGATTGTCAAAAACTCTGCTGCCCGGAACCTTCCCCAGCCGTGCCGCCCTTCCCTTCTTTTCTCGCGCGTCTCGTCTTTCCCGCTTTTCTCCCCCTCTTCAAACCAGATAAACCAGATAAACCAGATAAACCAGATTAATTCAGGTTTAACCGGAATAATGATAAAATCGATAAGAAAAAAGAAAGGAATGGTGACTCGCATGAAAAAATGGATGTTTTTAGCGGGAGTGCTTATGGTTGCGGCCGCTTGTCAGAATCAGACCGGTTTGGTGGAAAACGGGGTCCAGCCCGTCACGGAGGATTATATCCGGGAATGGGTTTCTTTTTACCCTTCCCAGGCTTATGCCGCGGGACATAAAGAATCGGCTTGGGCGTTCGAAGAGATGTCTCCGGAAAAAATTTCCGTCTGGGCTGATTTCAACCGGAAAACCATGAAAAGGCTGGATGAGATTCCCGGAAACCTGCCCTTATCCGGCCGGATCGACCGGAATCTTCTTTACAGACGGATTGAGGCTGAGCTGGACCGGTGGACGCGTGATCACGTGCAGGCGCGGTCGCCTCTTTTCTATGCCGGGCTGATTTCCCAGGCTTTGACCCATGTGCTGGTGAGGAAGGACTTGGACGGCACGGAAAAATGGCGGGCGGTCCAGGCCCGGCTGGAAGGTGTCAAGCGGTTATGCCGGCTGGCTTGTGAACAGCTTGAAGACGGCCCGCCGCATAATACAGAGCGCAGTCTCTCTGTTTTAGACGGAACAGCACGTTTTTATCGGAACAACCTGCCGGAGATTATATTAAATTGGGAGGCGGGAGCCGAAGAAGGTCAGGTCAGGGAGACCTGCGCGGACGCGGCCGGGGCTGTTGATAAGCTGACCGAACATATCAGAACCATACGGCCGAAGCTGACCCTTTCTGATGTTATGGGGGAGACGGAATATGCCCGCAAACTTCTCATCTTCACGGGCTTGGAATTGACTCCCGGGGAGCTGGAGAAACAAGCGGAAAAGGAGATCCATACGGTGAGGGAATTGATGGCGGAAACCGCGAAAATCCATTGGGAAAAAAGATACCCGGACCGGGAAGCGCCGCAGGAGTTTGGCGTCCTTTTGGACCAGGCCTTGTCCGATATGGAGGATTCCCGGGTGAATAACCAGCAGGACTTTTTGATGCAATTTAAAGACCTGGTGGACCGGGCCGAACGTTTTGTTCTTGAAAAGAATATAGCCACCCTGCCTGCGGAAAGAACCCTGGTCACCCGATTGTCCCCCCCGCATTTTGCGGGAGCCGCTGTAGGCGGGGTGTATTCAGCCGGGCCCTTCAATCCCGGGGCCGACACTTTGTTTTATTTGCCCTCGGTTCCGGACGATGCCCCCCAAGAGGTGAAAGAAGGATTTTACCGCTCTTTCAACACCCACTTCAACACCATAATCGTACCGCATGAGATTTATCCCGGACATTACATGCAGCTGAAAATCGCTTCCGCTCATCCCCGGAAGGTCCGGTCCCTGTTCGGCGACGGTCTTTATGTAGAAGGCTGGGCCACCCTCTGTGAAGTCATTGCGCTGGATGCCGGTTGGAACGGAAATATTCCTCTGGACAGGCTGGCCCATCTTCGCAAACGGCTGGAGAACGCGGTCCGGGCGTATGTGAGTTCCAAAGTGCACTGCCGGGGCTGGAATCAGGAACAGGTCGCCCGGTTCGCGGTGGAGGAGGGTCTGCTGGCTCCTCAGTTCGCAGTCAATCTTTGGGACCGGGTGACGGCGTCCCCCTTGCAGCTGACCTCTTATTTTTTGGGGTTTTCTCATTTTAAAGAGCTGTTGGCTGAAGAAAGAAAGCGGTTGGGGAAAGATTTTTCCATGAAGGCTTTTTCCGATTCCATACTCCGGGCCGGTGCGGTTCCGCTCGAATTTTTGGATCAACTGCTCCGGGAAGAGTCATGACCCCCCTCCGGCACAGTCAAAAGGAAATCCGGGGATTCCCCAGAAGGGAATTAGCTCCCGGATATTCGATTTCCCGGATTATCAAAGGCGGCTGGCAATTGGCCGGCGGGCATGGGGCCGTGGACCGGGACCGGGCTGTCCGTGATATGCGCCGGTTTGTGGAGTCCGGGATCACCACATTTGACTGCGCGGATATTTATACCGGGGTTGAGAAGCTCATCGGTGATTTTCTGCGGCGGGAAAAGGATGCTTTCACATCCGGGAACCTGCCTCCGGTTCAAGTCCATACCAAGTTTGTTCCGGACCTGGACCAGCTGAAATATGTTGACCGGAAACACACAGAAAAAATCATCGACCGGTCGCTCCGGCGGCTGAACGTGGAGAGGCTGGATATGGTTCAAATGCACTGGTGGGATTATTCCGTCGATGGTTATGTGGCCGCGGCCGGTTTTTTGAAGGACTTGCAGCAGGCCGGCAAGGTCCGTCACATCGGAGTCACAAACTTTGATGCCCGCCGCCTCCGGCGGCTGATGGACGCTGGAATTCCGGTTGTTTCCAACCAGGTGCAGTATTCCGTATTGGACCGCCGTCCGGAGACGGCGCTGGTGGACTTATGCCGGCGCACCCCCATCCAACTTCTTGCCTACGGGACGGTTGCGGGCGGATTTTTAAGCGAATATTGGATGGACAGAACGCCGCCTGAAGGATTGGACAACCGTTCTCTTATAAAATACCGTTTGATCATTCAAGAATTCGGCGGGTTTGATCTTTTTCAAGAACTGCTGAGGGTGCTGCAATCAGTGGGGGCATGCCATGGGACCGGGATCGCTGAAACGGCTGTCCGTTATATTCTGGACAAGCCCGGCGTGGCCGCGGTTATCGTGGGGGCGGGACACAGCCGCCGTCTCCCGGGTTTAATGAAAATAAAAAAAATAAATCTCATCCAAAAGGACCGGCGTGACATTCAAGCCGTGCTTGACCGGGCCCGGGGCCCTGCCGGACCGGTTTACGCTTTGGAACGCGACCGGGAAGGTCCCCACGGCCGGATAATGAAGTATAATCTCAACCGGCTGGAAGAGTAATCATATATCCTGAATGCCATATGCGGTGAGATCGGCTTCTCTTTATTGCCGCGAGGATGAATGCACATGGACACACACATCAAGGATCTCAAGCCGGTTTTCTATTTCGGGGGCCTCTTCGGAACTGCGGTCCCTTTTATTGTTTTCGCGGGGGGAGTCATTTGGGTTTCTTTGTCCGGAGCCCCTGATGAACGGGGATTTCTGCCGGTTTTGATTCTGGCTTTGATGACGGGGCTTTTGCTGGCCCGCAACCGGCGGGATTACTGCGAGACGGTTATCCAGGGGATGTCCCGCCCCATTGTCATGATCATGATCATGGCATGGATGCTGGCTTCCATTATCGGGGTCCTGATGAGTGAAACCGGGTTTATCGAGGCTCTGACCTGGACAGCCGGAGAGGTGCAGGCCGGAGGACGCGCCTTTGTGCCGGCCGCTTTTTTAATTTGCGCCGTGGTGTCTGTATCCACAGGATCCAGTTTCGGGACCATACTCATTTGCGGGCCCCTGCTCTACCCGGCGGGAGGGCTTTTGGGGGCGAATTTGCCTTTGTTGGCCGGGGCCGTCATTGGAGGCGCCACTTTCGGGGACAGCATCGCTCCCATTTCCGATACCACCATCGCCGGAGCGTTCAGCCAGAAAGCGGATATCGGCGGGACCGTGCGCAGCCGTTTGAAATATGTCTTGCCCGCAGGAGCCGGGGCCGCGGTCTTATACACTGCCGCCGCTGTTCTTCAGCCCGGAAGGGGAGAAGGCATAGAGAATATCATCACCGGCAGCCCCCGGGGCTTGCCTATGATTCTGGTTCCGGTGGTGATAATCGCACTGCTTCTCGCGGGGCGGCATTTGCTGGAAGGCCTTTTTTCCGGTCTGGCTGTGGGGGTTATGGCAGGTCTGATCTTAGGGATTTTAGATCCGGCCCGGCTGTTTTCTCTTGATCCTGAAAATTTCACCGCTCAGAGTTTTATCATTGATGGAATCGAACGGGCGGTCGGCATCAGCTTCTTCACTATTCTCTTGATGGGGCTGGTGACCGCCTTGGAGGCCGGCGGTCTTCTCCGGCGGCTGGTGGACTTTGCCGCGCGCCGGAGCCGGACAGCCCGGTCGGCGGAGACGTGGATTGTGGGAGCGGTCAGCGGAGCGGTGCTGTTGACCTGTCACAGCATTGTGGCCATTTTGACAGTCGGTGAATTTACGCGTATAACCGGAGAAAAAATGAAAATCCATCCTTACCGGAGAGCCAATCTGCTCAGTCTGACTGTCTCCACATATCCGTTCATTCTGCCGTATTTTATTCCTGTGATTCTCACCGCCAACACCACATTATCCGGAGCTGCTTACGGACTGCCTGCGGTGAGTCCGCTTCAAGCCGGGCTGCATAACATGTACAGTTGGATGGTGGCGGCGGCGGTGGTGATCATGCTTTTTTTTGGATACGGCCGCCGGCGTGAAGCAAAAGGAAATGAACATGAAAAGAAAAACCATTAAAATCCGCTTATGGACAAAAGCCGATATTCCGGAAGTAGTGGAGTGCCAAAAGGCGGCGTACCGGGATATTCCCAAAGATCAGTGGTGCGACGAAAGGCATTATGAATTCCAATGGCAGGCGTTCCCTGAAGGACAATTTTTAGCAGAGGTCGACGGCCGGGTGGCGGCTTATGCCACCTCGCTGATTGTTCAGCTTGATGACGATTCCTGCCAGTACAGTTATGATGAGATCACCGGCCGCGACACTTTCAGCACGCATGACCACTCAGGAGATACTTTGTATGGTGCCGATATTGCGGTCCATCCCGATTTCCGCGGCCTGGGACTGGCCAACCGCCTTTATTCAAAGCGGAAACAGCTGCTGCGGAGATACAACCTCCGGAGGATGCTCGCTTTCGGCCGGATGCCGGGCTACAAGACATACGCCGGCCTTCTGACTCCGGAAGAATATGTCCAGAAGGTTATTCGGGAAGAGGCGGAAGATCCGGCTCTAAGTGTTCACTTGCGGGCGGGATATACAGTGAAACGGGTGATTCTCGATCTTTTTCCGGACCGCTCCAGCATGAACTACAGCACCCTTTTGGAAATGCCCAACCCCGGTTTCAATCCACAAAAGAAACGGATTTCAGCTTCCCCTTTAAGCAAGCCGGTGCGGAAAATCCGGGTCTGCGCGGCACAGTACAGGATGAAACCGGTCTCTTCTTGGGATGATTTTGCCCGCAATGTCGAATTCTACGCGGATACAGCCGATTCTTATCATTGTCATTTTCTTTTGTACCCGGAATATTTCGCGGCTCAGCTTTTCAGCATTATGCCCCGGGAAATGACTATCCGGGAAGGCGCATTCAAGCTGGCGGAGAAAATAGATGAACTCAACCAACTGTTTTCTGAAATCGCTAAAAAAAGGAATCTTTATATAATCGGAGGTTCCTACCCGGTTCTGCGGGAGGGGCGTCTTTATAATGTTTCCCATCTTTTTACTCCCAGCGGGAATATCTATTCGCAGGATAAACTCCACGTGACGCCCGATGAGAGAAAGGAATGGGGAATCACTCCTGGAGAAGGGCTGAAGGTTTTCGATACCTCATACGGACGCATCGCTATTCAAGTCTGCTACGACATTGAGTTCCCGGAAACCGTCCGGCTTCTGACCATGGCTGGAGTCAAGGTGATATTTGTTCCCTTCAGTACGGACGAAAGGAAAGCATATAACCGCATCCGGGTCACCTCCCACGCCCGGGCGATTGAAAACTATATTTATACGGTGATCACAGGATGCGTGGGCAACCTCTCCAGCCGTCAGTACCTGCTTAATTACGGTCAGGCTGCCGTTTTTACCCCCAGCGATTTCGGCTTTCCGCCGGAAGCTGTGGCAGGAGAGGCTGATCCAAACCTGGAAACGGTGGTGATCGCGGAGCTTGATTTTGCGGTGCTGGCGGAACAGCGGGTGGTCGGAAGTATCCGGCCGCTCTATGACCGCAGGCCGGACTTATATGACCTGAGACCGGTCAAAAAAATTCAAATCGTCAAAGTCGAGTAAAAAATGACCTCGGGGAAAGGTATAGGTCAGGCTGAATTATGTGTATAATAAAAACACTTCTTCGATGAGTGAGGGAAAATGAATAAAATCGTTAAAATAATCATTATTATTCTCATTATCGACGCGGTGGCTGTCGGCGGTTACTTTTTGTACCGGGCTGTGACACGGGAAAAATCAGTTTCCGGGGAGATGTATTCATGGGTTGAGATAAATGAAGATTACTACCCCCAGGATTATATTGAGGAATTTATCAAAAGTGATTCGGCGGCCAAAGGACTGCTTCCGGTCCAGATAAAAAATTACAGTAAGGACGAAAAAATGCTCCGGCAATTCGTCGGAACTCAATTCGCCCGTCCCACTCAAGCGCAGCTGCGCATGATGTATCCCGGTTTAAGCGATTGGCAGTTGGTAAGTTTGAAACACAAGACCGAAAGCGGGCGGGAAGTCACCCATACAATTCTGTATATTCACCTGGAGGGCACCTGGAGAGTCGGTGACAGGGGCAGGCTTGAAAGCGGGGGATAATCTCCAGGCCTGCGGCCGTTCTTCACCTGTCAACCCCACATCACCATCCACCGTTCACCGGTAGTACCCGTCCCGGTGAGTGACTGCGTAATCTTTATTTTTGATGCGGACTTCAATCTGGTTGAAGTCAACTCCGGCTGATCCGGCGGGGGTGTAGTAGAGGATGTAATAATTTTCGGAGATGTCGCAGCCTTTTTTAAAAGCATGAAAAGGATTCTGGGAACTGTCAATCACGCCGCCGGTTTTCTCTGCGATTTGAGTGAACGTTTTGAAAACATCTTCCGACTGTTCCCGCATATCGATGCCGGTGTAGTCTTCAATATTTTTGTTCATAAAAATGAAATTGAGAAATATCGAAGCATCGGAAAAAGCCCGGTGGAGATTCTGGGT
>JAWODN010000146.1:0-7458 GCA_046483285.1 Candidatus Aminicenantota bacterium
TATAATGAATGGATTAATGAATATTTAGGACAAAAACATTTTCATAAAGAAAGCTGCTGGACAGAAAGTATAGCTGTGGGGAATGAGGACTTTGTTGAAATAATTAAAAAAAGATTGGGAGTTAAGGCCAAAGGGAGACGTATAGTAGAGAAGTCAGGAACCTTTAAGCTGAGAGAGCCAAGGACATCTTATTCGCTATTTTGCCCCCATGAAAAAGAGGTTTAAGGAATATAATTAATCATTCTGAGTAACTTAACATATTGAAAAATCAAAAGATGGGATGGTGCGACCCCTTATTAACCCCTTATTAAAACTATTAACCAAATGGGATGGTGCGACCCCTTATTAACCTTATTAAGACTTATTAACCGCGTATTTCCATAATAATAATATCAACCCGCTTTTCATCCTAATCAAGATTCACCCCGCTTATTGACTGGAGGGCTTTTTGCCTTTATTATGTTGTTGAGTTATTCAGGATACACATACGCAAAGGCGAAAAGCAGGCATTGAACAACGGATATGAAGAGGAAGGGATTTTCGGACTTCATTTATCTGTGACGAAAACGCTGCAAATCAAGTCATAAGAAAAACCACGGATATGGATCATGGTGAAAAAATAGATGGTCCCTAATCAGAAAAACCACGGATACGGATCATGGTGAAAAAATAGATGGTCCCTAAAGGACTTTATCAGGACAAAAATTCAAGGTCCGTTGTTCTTATTGTCAACATAGATCCCCAAAAAAGAAACGAGTTGAGGCAAAGCCTCGATAAGGAATTTGACGTCTACACTGCGGACAGCAGTGCGGAAGCGATTCAGCTTCTCAAAAAAATCAAACACATCGACGCGATAGTCGTCGATCATTCGCCCCCCAGCACGGACGGCGGGGTCTTTATCCGCTATATCAATGAAAATGTATCCACTCCTGACAGCACTATCAAGATGCTCATCGGAGAATCCCGCGATAAGGAACTCTCTTACATGGGTGTGCACGGAAGCCGGCTTGATTATTTTTACAACCGGTCTTTTGATGCGGAAGAAGTCAAACGGAAAATCCGTTTTCTTCTCGCTCAAAAATCCAAAGAAAAAAGAAAGTCTATGCGGGTGGATGTATCGAAAAATAGAAATTTTGAAGCGCACATTGAATACCATTCACCGGCTTCCGTGGAAAATATCAGCGAGGACGGCATGTTTGTCAAAGCCATGCTTCCGGAAGAACGGATCCTGCCCTTCACTATAAATCTTCCCGACGGCGCCCGTCAGAAGCTTGCCGGATACGTCGTCCATACGGATAAAGAGAACCAAGGGGTAGGGATCCGCTTCATGAACCTGGATGACAAAAACCGGGAGATTCTGACCCGTTACATAATGGAATGCGCATCCGCGGGAGAGCTGTCCCAGCTTAAAGACCGTTATCCTTTTCTTCAAGTGGACAGCATCATTCCGTTTAAAGATAAAGAGAAAATCGCATCCCTGCTCAATAAGGCGATGGAGAACGGCTCGGAAATCACGGCCATTCCTTCTCATTCCCGGCTTCCCGCAGCTCTTAAACTTGCGGAAATTGATCCCTGGCACTGCTGCCGTTTAACCGGCGAAGAACTGAACACAAAATTCAAGACATCAAACAGCATATTCGTTTCTTTCCAATCCGGTTATGCCACCTACAATTTTGAAACCGTCATTTACCGGATTAATGATGACGGAAGCCAAATCGATGTCCTGTATCCTCAAATTCTTTTTTATTCGGAAAAAAGAGCCGGGGGCAGAGAAAAGCCCAAAGAAAACCTGGGAATCAAGATCTTCCTTCCCCATCCTTTCGATTCAGTAATTGAAGGAACTATAACGGATATAAGCGAAGGCGGCGTCAGCTTCGTTACCGACAAGAATAATGTGGCCCTTTTAAGCGGAACCCCCATTGAATCCATAAAAATATTCCGTGGAAATGAATTGATACGGAATACCCGGGGGGAAATCCGCAATATCAAAGAAACCAAAACCAATGGAAAATCCGGACTGCGCTACGGCCTTCAGTTCGGTATCGGCCGGGTTTCCATTGATACCTCGAAGCTCCCGGAATTTGAAGTGCCCAAAGAAAGAAAACCTCATAAAGATACAGACACCATACGGCCGGGGCGCCGCCGGCATTCCGATTTGATTGAATTGGCAAAAAAACCTCCCTTCGTCATCCAGTTGGAAAACAGCAAGGGAGAAGAGATTGTGGGTCTTCTGGACACTTCGCTTCCTCTGGACAGCAATCCCATCCCGGTTCTCATTGTTCCCCCGGCATTCGGTAAAACCAAAGAGACTCTCTTTTCCTTGTCCCAGACCATAGTGGAAAACTTTTTTCTCTGCGGGCAGCCCATTGCTGTGCTCCGGTTCGACGGAATCCGCCGGAAAGGGGAAAGCCATAAAGATCCGGAAGCATCCGAACCTCCCTATGAAATGATCAACGCCTCTCTCAGCCAAGGGGCTTCAGATATCAAAGCGGTCCTGGACTGGCTGGACAATAATCCGGTTCTCCGTCCGGAAAAAGTGATCCTGGTGAGTTTTTCTTTGGCGGCTCTGGAAGCCAGACTGGTTCTTCGGGATGACTCCTATCGAAACCGGATTGATTACTGGATAGCCTGCATGGGAACTCCCGAGCTGAGGCATCTTCTCACCCAAGTCAATTGCGGCCTTGATTTGCTGGAGCAGTATCAACTGGGCATTGAGCTGGGAGTCCGCCCGGTACTGGGAAATCTGGTCAACGTGGACAAGTACATGAAAGACGGCCTGGCCAGCCGCATCGCTTCACTTGACCAGGCACGTGAGGATATAAAAAAAATCGACATCCCTATAACCTGGCTGTATGGAGAGCATGATCATTGGGTCAAACCCGAATTCATCCGGGACATCATGGGAATCAAGTCAGACGCTCCCAGGGAAGTTATTCCCATCTCTCTCGGGCATAACGCCCGGACTTCCCGGGAAGCCCTGCAGATGTTCGGGGCCATCACCTCCCTGGTCTACCGTTTTATGCATCAAAGTAAAATCAAACCGGTGATCCCCCGGAAAAAGAATCTTTTTTTCAAACGCCACGCTGAAAAAGACCGAATCCCCAGCCGGAACCTTTTGGACCGGGATGAGTACTGGAGACGCTATCTGGTAGGGGAACAAAATCTCCTGGGTTTTGATGTGCTGACTCTGGCGGACGATTACGCCCAGCTTATGAACGACCAAGTGGACGCGCTCGAACTCAGTCCCGGCGACCGGGTCCTGGACCTGGGAGGAGGAACCGGAAATTTCATCCTGCATCTTTTGGAATCAAATAAACCGCTGCCCGGGGACATCACCATTGCGGACCTGATTCCGGATGCCCTGAGCATGGCCGGAGGCAAGCTTAAAGAAAAAATGAAATCCCGGCCGGGGAATACCCGTTTCAACACCATTTGCTGCGATGTGGAGATGAACCGCTATCTGCCGGTCTATCGTTTTTTGCAAGGAGAAGTCGCCACCTTCATGGAATTTGTGGACAAGATTGAAAACGTGTCCATTCAATCGGCCCAAAAAATTCATAATCTTTATTCTCCCCGGCTCCACAGAATTCTGCGGGGAGAAAAGATAACCCCCGAAAAAGAAAAATGGCTGAAGCGGACATTCGAGCTGGATGAATTCCGGACCATAGTGGATTTCAACACAGCGGCCCGGAACGTTTTGGGCCGGGATAAAGAAAAGCCCTCTTATAAGAAACTGGTCTTTTCCGATGATATCAAGAAAGGCCTGCATCTTCCTTTCAAAGTGGGATATTACAACAAAATCGTGATGAGCCTGGTGCTATCCTATATTTTCAATCCTTTGGAAACCCTCATGGAAACCCACCGGATTCTTAGTCCGGGCGGACTCCTGATTCTGTCCAGCGTACGCCCGGATGCGGATGCTTCCGGCCTCTTCACCCGGCTGGTTAAAAAAGTTGAGAATATGGATGATGATTCCTTTCCGGAGAAATGGGACAAACAGCTGGTTTTGAACTCCATCCGTTCTTTTTTAAACGACGCTCAGGCTTTAGTGGAGCTTGAAGAAGCAGGCACATTTGATTTCTTTGACCTGGGCACCCTGTATGGGCTTCTTGAACAAGCAGGATTTGGAAAAATCCATACGATCGAAACATTCGGAAATCCTCCCCAGGGTTATATCTGTGTTGCCGCGAAAGAAAGAGAACAATGAAAGAAAGCAAATCCTTTTTAAAAAGATATTTCAAAGAATATCATCTCCAAAGCAGGGTTAAGCTGTCCATCATTCTCAGTATGATTTTTTATCCCGGTTTTCTCATTCTGGACATTATCTATATTCCTGAATTATTTTTTGAATTTCTGTTCATCCGCGCGGTGGTGGTGGCCTTGAACGGAGTCCTCTTGTTTCTTCACTCCAAAACCCGTTCCATCCGCGGGCTGCTTCAGCTGGGAATGGCCCTTCTCATTATCGATGCCTTCGGCATCGCTCTCATGATTCAAATGATGGGCGGATTCATGAGCAGCTATTATCAGGGATTGACTCTGATCATCATGTGCATGATGGCTCTTCTGCCTTTCACCATAAAAGAAGCTGTGATCGTTTCTTCAGTCGTATGGGCCAGTTATGTCATTCCCAGTCTGGTTATGATCCGGATGGAGAATCTGAACTGGCGGATTATGGTTCACAATGTTTTTTTTCTCAGCGCCATCATTATTATTGGAGGATTCGCCTCCTATGTTATGGACAACATCCGCCGCCGCGGATTGCGCAGTCTTATCCGGCTCCAAGACACCTCCAGAGAATTAAGAGAATCAAACATCAAACTGAAAAGTCTGGATGAGCTGAAAACTCAGTTTTTTGCCAATGTCAATCATGAACTGCGCACACCTCTGACTCTAATGCTGGCTCCGCTCAATCCCATTCTGGCCGGCAAGATGGGCCGGGTCTCGGAAAAACAAAAGGATGCGCTGAAGACCATGAGGAACAACGGCTTGAAGCTCTTGAAGGTGATCAACGACCTGCTTGATCTGACCAAGCTGGAAGAAGGTCAGATGCGGCTTAAAATCGAGACCGTTAATTTTACGGAATACATCAGTTCCCTTCTCACATCGGTCAAGCCATTGACGGATCAGAAAGAAATCCGGCTTTACTTTCAGCATCCTCCGTATCCAATGGAGATCAACCTGGACCCGGACCACTTTGAAAAAGTTGTCCTGAATCTGTTGTCCAATGCCGTGAAATTCACGGATGAAGGCGGCCGGATTACCGTCTATCTGGAAGAGACCGATTCCCGGCTTATCTTAACGGTGGAAGATACAGGAATCGGGATGCCCAAAGATCAATTGAAAAATATTTTTGACCGGTTTTCCCAAATCGACGGCTCTCTTTCCCGCCAGCATTCCGGAACGGGGATCGGCCTTTCCCTGGCCCATGAAATCGTTAAACTGCACAATGGCAAAATCGAAGCGGAGAGCGAACCCGGTAAAGGGTCCCGGTTTACGGTAGAGCTGAAAAAAGGCGACCGCCATTTCAGTAAGGATGTCCTGGACCGGAGACAAAAAGACAGGCCGGTCGCATTAAAGAAACGAGCCACCGATACAGATTTTCCCAAAGTCCAGGATATTGTTGCCGATTTCAGAAAACTTCAGCTCATGGATATCGAGCAGATGGAAACTCCCATAGAAACCCAATCCGCCGGAGGAGAGCACGAGTCCAGATTGCTGGTCATTGACGACAATCCGGAGGTCTTGAAACTTATGAGCCTGATCCTCAGAGATGAGTATGACCTCGATTTATGCGAATCGGCTGAAAAAGGACTTAACGTCATCAAAAATAAAATGTCCGATCTGGTTTTATGCGATGTCATGATGCCAGGGATGAATGGACATGAATTCTGTCAAGTAGTCAAAAAAGACGAAAACTTGAAACATATCCCTGTGATTCTAGTAACCGCCCGGGCTGGTGCGGATATGCTCTCGGAAGGAATTGAATCCGGCGCTGACGACTACATAAGCAAACCCTTTGACTCAACAGAATTAAAAGCCAGAATCCGCTCGCTTCTCCGGATGCGGAAAGCCGAGGCGGAATTGTCCTTGGCCAACCGCAATCTGAAGATGAGAACACATGACCTGGCCGAAAGGCAGCGGTCATTATTCGTATCCATGACCAAGTCATTGGTTTCCGCCTTGGAAGCCAAGGACGAATACACCCGCGCTCATTCTTCCCGGGTAACGGAAATCTCCTTAAAAATCGCTGAAAGCATGGGTCTTGACGAAAGGGAACAAAAAGACCTGGAGGTGGCGGCCATCCTTCATGATATAGGGAAAATCGCCATCCCGGAAAAAATCCTTCACAAGAAAGACCAGCTGAACGAACATGAGCTCAAAACGGTTCAGCAGCATCCCATAAGCGGAGAGAAAATCATCAAACCGGTTATGGAGCTGAATAATTCGGCAAAAATCATCCGTCATCATCACGAACGATACGACGGGAACGGTTACCCGGACAAATTGAAAAGTCTGGAAATTCCTGTGGGGTCACGAATCATGGCTGTCGCCGACACCTACGATGCCATAACTTCAGAAAGGCCTTACCGTAAAGCCAATTCCCACAACTTTGCCGTCAAAGAAATCGTCAATTCCTCGGGAAAACAGTTTGACCCGGAAGTGGTGGAGCACTTTATTGAGGTCGCAAAAGACTATATAAAAAACAATAAAAACCATGCTTATCGCTGATAAGAAAAAAATTGCAAAAACATCGCAATTTTTTTATGAATTCATCATGTGTATAATACACCACGAACCATGAAAACGATCCCAATGTCATTCCCGGACCGGAGCACTTTTGAGTCTGTCATTCCGAGTCACGCCGTGCCTTTGATTGTGTCATCCCGCGGTGCGAAGCACCTTTGGGTGTGTCATTCCGAGGCACGCAGTGCCTCGGAATCCCTGACTGCCTCGTATGGGCGGTGGGTTCCGCTTTCACGAAGCAGGAAGGGATTGCCACGGCTTGCTGACGCAAGCCTCGCAATGACAAGGGGGTGTGTCATTCCGGGGCACGCCATGCCTTTTAGTGTGTCATCCCGCGGTGCGAAGCACCTTTGGGTGTGTCATTCCGAGGCACGCAGTGCCTCGGAATCCCTGTAATTTAACAAATGGAGGATTTCTTACAATGGTCCCATATATTTCTCAAACTATTTTAAATGCTACAGAAGACTACCCGGAAAATGTCACAATAGATTTTGGAGCAGACGGAATAGTAGATTACAATTATACTGGAGAATTTAATGATACTAAAGAAATTTACATAGACGACCCCATATTTAATTGGTCAGACTATTTACTTGATTCAACATTAGGAGACCACCTTAGAAGAGTTCCAATAGAAGTATATTCTGCAACTGTGGGACAACTTAATTTTGAACACTTAAATTTTACATATAATCCAAACCCCGTCTATCTTAA
>JAWODN010000108.1:0-9782 GCA_046483285.1 Candidatus Aminicenantota bacterium
TCGCCCCTACATATCCAAGCTCACGTTTCATCCTTGATCAATCCGGCAACTTCTCTTTTTGCCCTCTTTGGGGCAAAAAATATTTCAGATTTGCCGGAGGCAAAGCTGAACCTGGCCAGGTTATTTGACAACAGCCCGGGTAAGAATTATTATTAAACAACACCAAATGAGGAGGATTATATGCTGGACCTTACACAAGGGGCAAAAGAGCTTTTAGATCAGCACTTTGCTCAAAAAACAGAGATCCCGTCCATCCGGGTCTATATGGCTCCCGGGTGAGGGGGACCTTCCTTGGGACTTGCTCTGGACGAGCAAAAAGACACTGATGATGTATTCGAAGTCAACGGATATACCTTTGTCGTTGACAAAAGTCTGTTGCAGACCGCATCGCCAATAGTTGTCGATGGATCTCCGTACGGCTTTCGAGTCGATTCCAACCTGACAGCAGACGGCGGCGGTTGCTCTTCCTGCACCAGTTGCTGATAACTCATCTCTTAAGGCTATGAAAAGCCAGATCTGTCTCGGTCCGGCTTTTTTTATGCCCATGCCCCTGACCAGTATTCAATGAACCACGGAAAACCTATGCCTGAAAGAATTATCTCCAGCCCTGAGTGGAGCCCGGACGCGGATTCGTTCATGCAGGAACACCACCTGCAGGCCTCGGACCGGGACCTGGTGGACAAGCTCCTGGAAGAAGCCGCATCGTGTGCCTGGCCACAGGGCGGCTATCTGGCCCTGTGTCCTGAAAGCTGCACCGCAGAGAGTGTCTGTTTAAACGGCTCCAGACTGCACAGTAAACTCCTTGCCAGGCATTTGGGAACCCAGGACAGAGTCTTTCCCTTTGTGGCTACCTGCGGCCCGGAACTGGCCGCCTGGGTGGACTCCAAGAAAGACCTGCTGGAAAATTACCTGGCTCACGCCCTCTCCGAGCAGGCAACTCATCTTGTGGCCGAGACCCTGCGCAAGGATATTGAAGACTGTTATGGGCTCAAAAGCCTGTCTCGAATGCAACCCGGCTCCCTTCCGGACTGGCCTCTTGAAGAACAGAAACCTCTGTTTCACATCCTGGGAGGCCTAGCAGACAGACTTCAAGTCCGGCTGACCGACAGCTCGCTCATGTTGCCCACCGTTTCCCTGTCCGGGATCTATTTCCAGGACCCGGAAGGGTTCATCAGCTGCCAGTTGTGCACCCGGCAGTGTCCCAGACGCAAGGCGGCCTTTGATCCAGTTCGGTCCGCCAGAACGGCGAAAGAAGCACTCAGGATGGTCTTGCCGGTACCCCCTTTCCCGCTGATTATCGCCACCTGCTTCATATCCGCTCCTCCCGCGGGGAGATGCCTGACAGCATGGAATCCAATCGCCGGTATAAATTCATAAAGGATTTTTTTAAACCGGGAAGAACGTCGATCAAAATATCCCCCCGGGAATAAGTTTCGGCGATTTTTTTGTCCAGGGGGATGGACATCATCACCGGAAGATTCCGGCTGCGGCAGAAGTCGACAATTCCGGATTCATCCTTTCCCGCCCGGTTCAAAACCACTCCGGCTGGAATATTTAAAAGCGAAACGGTTTCCACGGCCAGTTTAAGGTCGTGCAAACCGAAAGGTGTCGGCTCGGTCACCAGGATACAGAAATCGCTGCCGCGGAGGGTCTCGATGACCGGGCAGGATGTTCCCGGAGGGGCATCCAGAATGTTCAGCCGGCCGGAAATGATGTTTTTTTTAACTTCCCGGATTAGAGGAGGGGACATGGCTTCTCCGATGTTCAGCCGGCCGTGGGTGAAATGGAGGCGGTCCCGCCGGCCGGACTCCATGAGCCCGATGCTTCGTCCGGTCTCGCGGATTGCCTGTTCCGGGCAGAGCAGCCGGCATCCGCCGCAGCCGTGACACAGCTCGGGAAAAACCAGCACCGAGTCTTTCACCACGGCCAAAGCATTGAATTCGCAGATGCGGGCGCAGGTTCCGCAATAGGTGCACGCCGTTTCATCAATTTCCGGAACCGGGACCTTGACGTCTTTTTTTTGGGAAAATTCCGGCTGGATGAAAATATGAGCATTAGGTTCCTCCACATCACAATCCAGAAGATGAACCTCCTCCCGGCGCGAAGCTGTCAGCGCCAGGTTCACAGCCACCGTGGTTTTCCCGGTTCCGCCTTTTCCGCTGGCGACGGAGACGATCATGGAATTTTCACACTCCTTCCTGCCCCGATATCCAGATAATGGTTTTGGAAAGCCTCTTTAAAAAGCTTGGAGGCGTCGTCTCCGGTGCAGTGGGCGGGACCGGCTTTTTTAACGCCGGCGTCCTCGAAAAATGATAGAATGGAACGGATTTCGCTTTTTTCAAATCCGGCCAGATGAAAACCGCCCATGACCAGATAAATCTGCCGGCCGCTTTGCCGGCGGACTTCCGATAGGATCCGCACAATGCGGGGATGGGCGCATCCGGTGATCAGGACGATTCCGGGGAGGGATTCCAGAAAGAGGCTTTGCTCGTGGATCCACCCCTCAATAACGCCGGTGGTATGAACTCCCGGGCAAAGAATTTCTGGACCGGTGACCGAATGACAATGACCGCCGCTTTGTGCCACCGTGTTTTTAAAATCATCCGGGAATGAATCCGGAAGCCAGACGGATAAGCCGGGTTTATGCTGCAGTAAAACATCCAGGCCTCCGGTGTGGTCTTTGTGGATGTGGGAGAGGAACACGGTATCGATATCCGCCGGGGAAAAACCAAGGGCATTGAGATTATGGATCAGGGTTTTACCGTCCGCGCCGGTGTCGAACAGAATGGTTTTTTGGGGCCCCAGGATCAGGCAGGAAAAACCCCAGCCCGTTTTCAATCCCTTGGTGAAGGGATGATTATCGTAGACTATTTTAAATTCCAAATTGGGAAGACCATTCATTTCCTATCCTTATCACCAGGGCGGTTTTTTGACGGCTCCTGAATCAATCAAGTCTGTTCGATAGCGGACTTCAAATCAGCTTCCAGGTCCTCATACCCTTCACAGCCGACGGAAAGCCGGATCAGGTCGTCGCTGATGCCAGCTTTTTCCCTCTTTTCTTTATGGATGGCGGCATGAGTCATGCTGGCGGGGTGCTGAATCAAACTTTCCACTCCTCCCAGGGATACGGCCAATGCGGGGATTTTGACGGAATTGATCAAAGTTTCCCCGGCTTTAAACCCTCCTTTTAATCCGAAGCACAACAAAGCGCCGAATCCTCTCATCTGAAGCTTTGCCAGGCCGTGCTGGGGATGGCTTTCCAGCCCGGGATAGTTGACCCATTCGACTTTGGGGTGATCCTGGAGGAACTGCGCCAGTTTCATGGCGCTCCGCTGGCTTTGATGAACCCGCATCGACAGGGTCCGCAAACCGCGCAGAACCAGCCAGGCCTGATGAGGATCCATATTCCCTCCAGTGTAACTCAAGGATTGCTTGAGGGAATCATACAATTGCTGGTTTTTGGGAACGATGATCCCCCCCACCACATCGCTGTGTCCGTTGATGAATTTTGTCACACTGTGATACACGATATCGGCTCCCAGATCCAGTGGATTCTGCAGGATGGGACTGGCGAAGGTGTTGTCCACAACCAGGATGATTCCGTTTTCCTTGGCCAATTCCGCGCAGGCCCGGATATCGGTTAAAATCATAGTGGGATTAGCGGGGGTCTCCACCATCAGGACCTTGGTGTTGGGCCGGAGAACGTTTTCGATGTTTTGGATGTCAGAGGTGTCGATATAATCGGACTGCAGCCCGAATTTGGTGAAAAAAGTTTCCACCAGCATGCGCGACACCCCATAGACCGCAGCCGTACTGATCATATGGCTGTCTTTATCCAGCAGGGCCATAAGTATGGTTAAGAGGGCTGACATCCCGCTGGAAGTGGACAAGCCGTTGTATCCGTTCTCCAGCTGAGCCATGCTTTCACCCAGGGCGTCGATGGTGGGATTTCCGATCCGGGTGTAAATATACCCCTCTTCTTCTCCGGAAAAACGTGCGGCGCCCTGGCCGGCGTTTTTGAAGACAAATGTGGATGTCTGGTGGATGGGAACAGTGACGCCTCCATACGCCGGATCGGGATTTTCCGGCCCGGCGTGAATGACGCGGGTGTCCATGGTTGCGTTTTTATGATTCTTCAATATGGCCTCCTTTGTTCTTTTTTTCATTACTTAGCCTGACTTATACCTTAGAAAATGACAGCTCCACTGTCATCCTGAGGCCTGCGAAGCAGGCCGTGAGGATCTTATTCGGCTTCGTCTTATGAACCGGTTCCGACACATTCAAAGGCAGGGCGTGCCCCGGAATCCCTGACTCAAAAGTGCTCCGCTCCCTGGGAAGACATGCCACTCTGTCATTGCGAGGCTTGCGCCAGCAAGCCGTGGCAATCCCTTCCTGCCGCCTTGTCATTGCGAGGCTTGCGTCAGCAAGCCGTGGCAATCCCTTCCTGCCTGGTGAAAGCGGAACCAACCGCCAAGACGAAGCAGTAAGGGATCCCTCGGTGCTTCGCACCGCGGGATGACACATTCAAAGGCACGGCGTGCCCCGGAATCCCTGACTCAAAAGTGCTCCGCTCCGGGAATGACCTTGGGGTCATTTTCATGGTTCGTGGTGTGTTATACTCATGATGAATTCATAAATAAATGGCGATTTTTCTGCAATCTCTTTCTTATCAGCGATAAGAATGGTTTTTAGTGAAAGATCAAATCCGGCACGTTCCTCATTTTGGCTTTCTTATTTTACCAGAATAACCTTGTCTGAGCTATCCTGACCTTTGCATTTGTTCGCATATAGCGCATATAGAGTAAGTTTTTGAAATGTGAATTTCTGAGAAAAATTCACAATAAAGGCCTGACCCCCAATTTACTTTTTAACCGGTCTGAATTAAACTGTCTCTCATGATAAGAGTGATCAGCGGGAAGTGCCGCGGGAAGAAACTGAAACAGGTTCCCGGTCTGCAGACCCGGCCGGTTCCGCATAAATTAAAAGAAGCTTTTTTTTCGGTCATCCATTTAGACCTGCCTGGAATTGTTATGCTGGACGGCTTCGCCGGAACCGGCGCCGTCGGGATTGAAGCTCTCAGCCGGGGAGCGGAGCGGGTGGTTTTTGTGGAGCAGAATGACCGGGCTGTCCGTGTGATCCAACACAATCTTGAAAAATGCGGCGCTCAGAATGAAGCCGGAATCATCCATAAAGAATTCAACAGGGCGGTTATCCAGTTGGCCTGGGAGAAGGAAACGTTCCACATGATTTTCGTGGATCCTCCCTACCGGATGCTGGAGGAGAGAAATCCTCTCAAGGTGATTTATAAGAGAGGTGTTTTGCGGGAAGGGGGCTTGATCGCCTTGCGCAAGCATTTTAAAACCGAATTCAAAAGCCCTTATTTTTCTCTTCAGCGCCGGCTTCGGATGGGGGATGATGTTATTCTTTTTTATAAATAGGCCTGGGAAAAGACGGTCATGAAAATATTCAAACCGAAAGAGGTAAAGGACGATGAGGACCGCCTGTTTATTGAAGAAGAGGATGTTTTTAATAACACGGCCGGGGACAAGGGGAGTTCTTTGATGCTTGGCAAATACACCATCCGGGAAGCCGGCCGGGTGTTAAACAAGCGCAATTTTTACCGTGATGCCAAAAAGAGGAATCTATGGCCGGTTGAATTCGAACTGGACTCATCTCAGTTTCCTCCTATTCAGAGGCTTCTGATCTATTTCCAGGAAAAACATCCGGAAAAGATTATCGTGGATTTAAAGATAAGAGAAGGGGTTTTTACCCCCAAACGTCCAGCCGGTTTCCATTTCTCCAAGTTCCGTTTCCTGGTTTTGGAATGGCTGACCCTTCAAAATCCGCGGAAGAAATTTTCAGAAGAAGAAACGCCGCTGCCGGGCCAGAAACATCCGGGCTTGAATTTGGGGCGGAAAATCATCAAACTGTTTATTTATCTGGCCAGGCTCAACCATAATGACGGCATTCTGGCGTTTCCGGCTTATTTTCATAATGCCCTTTTGTTTTCCCGGAATTTTCATTTCGTTAATCCCGAGAAAAAAGCGGAGGTCGAGGTGATCCGGAAATCGTTTCCCGGGCTGTCGTTCAAACCTCTGGCATGGGCGGTGCACCTGAACTGTCTGAAAGACAGGGAAGGGAAAACCTATGAATGGAACGCCGAAGAACAGATGCTGCCTTTGAAAAAAGAACTCAAAGATTATTTTGAATCCAAAAAATATAAGAGACGGTACCAGCAGGCATTGAAGGAAAAACAATACACCATGGACTGGCCGCGTTTCCGAAAAGAAATGAAAAAAATCAGCCTGGATGATAAACGGGCCGGGATTGCCATTTTTTTATGAATTCATCATGAGTATAACACACCGCGAACCATGAAAATGATCCCAATGTCATTCCCGGAGCGAAGCACTTTTGAGTCTGTCATTCCGAGGCACGCAGTGCCTTTGAATTTGTCATCCCGCGGTGCGAAGCACCGAGGGATCCCTTACTGCCTCGTATGGGCGGTGGGTCCCGCTTTCACCAGGCAGGAAGGGATTGCCACGGCTTGCTGACGCAAGCCTCGCAATGACAAAGGGGCATGTTATCCTGGGGAGCGCAGTGCCTTTGAATGTGTCATCCCGCGGTGCGAAGCACCGAGGGATCCCTGACTGCCTCGTATGGGCGGTTGGTTCCGCTTTCACCAGGCAGGAAGGGATTGCCACGGCTTGCTGACGCAAGCCTCGCAATGACAAGGCGGCAGGAAGGGATTGCCACGGCTTGCTGGCGCAAGCCTCGCAATGACAAAGTGGCATGTCGTCCCGGGGAGCGAAGCGACGGGAATCTCAGAGTGCCTCGGCTAATGAGTCCGAACCGGCTCATCAGACGAAGCCGAATAAGATCCTCACGGCCTGCTTCGCAGGCCTCAGGATGACAGCGGAGCTGTCATTTTCTAAGGTATAGGCCAGGCTTGCGTGGCCTATTCACGGGCCGGGATTGCCATTTTTTTATGAATAGGTTATGTTCTAAATTGGCGGGGATAGAGGAAATTTGTTATAATAACTCCCTGATATTTCATCTTATAATTCATAAAACGATCAAACGATCAGTGGTGAATTTCGAGGAGATTAAACATGAAAGAAAAAATCCATCCTGAGTATAAAGAATGCCGGGTGACCTGCGCCTGCGGAAACACCTTTAAAACCCGATCCACCAAGGATGAAATCCGGGTGGAAATTTGTTCCGAATGTCATCCTTTTTTTACCGGGAAACAGAAATTTGTGGACAGTGCCGGCCGGGTGGAAAAATTCCAGAAAAAATACGGCGATTATAGAAAAAAAAGCGGGAAAGAAAAAGAAAAATAAGGATACTCTTGTCAGGATAACCAAGCCGGCCATCCAGACCATCCAGACCAGATAGACCAGATAGACCAAAAACCACAGCCATCTGAATGCCATGAAAAATCAGCTGAACGGAATCAAAGAAAAATATCACCGCTTGACCGCCTCTCTGTCTGACCCCGGAGTGATGTCGGATCCTCAGAAAATCAAGGAACTTTCCATTGAGCGGTCGGAATTGGAGCCGGTGGTCAAAAAATATGACCACTATCTTCAACTGGAAGAAGAATTGAAAGGATCCCAGGACATTTTAGCCGACCCGGAGACTGATGAGGAGCTTAAGGAATTGGCGGGGGATGAACTTGAGAGCCTGAAAGTGAAAAAAGAAAAACTGGAAGAAGAGCTGAAACTTATGCTGATTCCGAAAGACCCCATGGACAAAAAGAATGTTATTTTGGAAATCCGTGCGGGAGCCGGGGGGGATGAAGCCTCTCTGTTCGCTCAGGACCTTTACCGGATGTACTCCCGGCTGGCGGAGAATAAAGGATGGGAGCTTGAAGTCATGAGCACCAGTTCTTCCAATATCCGGGGGATCAAAGAGATCATCGTGAATATAAAAGGACAAGATGTCTTTTCTCACTTGAAATACGAAAGCGGCGTCCACCGGGTTCAGCGGGTTCCGGAGACGGAAACCGGGGGGCGCATTCATACCTCCACCGTCACGGTGGCGGTGCTTCCGGAGGCGGATGAGGTGGATATCCAACTTGATCCCAAGGAACTCCGCATCGAAGCCTTCGGTGCGTCGGGACCGGGCGGACAAAGCGTCAACCGGAATTACACCGCTATCCGGGTGACCCATAAACCCAGCAGCATGGTGGTGTCTTGCCAGGATGAAAAATCCCAGCACCGCAACAAAGATAAAGCCCTCCGGATCTTGAGAACACGCCTTTTGGACATCGCCCAGCAGGAGCGGGACAAGGAAATTTCCCAGAACCGGAAAGCCCAGGTGGGGACGGGGGAAAGAAGTGAGAAAATACGGACATACAATTTCCCCCAAAACCGGGTGACCGACCACCGGTTGAATCAGTCCTTTCATCAATTGGGGGGGATATTGGACGGCGAACTGGATGAGCTGATCGACAAATTGACCCTCCACTTTCAAACTCAAATGATGAAGGACGCCCGGCAATCCGTTTGAGCTATGGGCCGAAGCCTTAAAACCATGCACCGGCGGGGCCTCCTCCAACTGGGGGATTTAAAAAACCCTTCGCTTGAAGCCGGGGTGCTGCTTTGTCATGCCGCCGGGGTCAGTTGGGAGATTCTTCTGGCCCATCCTGAAAGGCAGATAAGCCAAGAGCGGGAAAAGTGTTTTTGGGATTCCATCGCCAGGCGGAAACGAGGCGTTCCTTTAGCCTACATCACCGGTGAAAAAGAATTCTGGTCTTTGCCTTTCCAGGTTTCCCCCGGTGTTTTGATTCCCCGGCCGGAGACGGAAACCCTGGTGGAATGTGCCGCTGATGCCGTATCCGTTCCCAATCCGGTGATATTTGACATCGGAACCGGCTCGGGAAATGTCGCAGTGGCTTTGGCGAAACGTCTGCCCCAGGCAGAAATATTTGCCGGGGATATCAGTTATACGGCTTTGATAACCGCCAAAAAGAATGCCGCAGCCCTGGGTGCGGAAGGCCTTCTCTTTTTTCAGGGAAATCTGTTTGACCCTCTCAAAAATGACCGCCGTGCCGGCCTTTTCGATTTGGTGGTGTCCAATCCACCCTACCTTTCTGAAACAGATTGGCTGAAGATCGACCCGGGAATCAGGGATTTCGAACCGAAAGAAGCCCTGGTTTCAGGTTCGGCGGGGTTGGAGTGCATTCGGAAAATCATACAAGCGGCGCCGTTTTATTTAAAGCCGCGAGGGCACCTCTGCTTGGAAGTCGGATACGGCCAGGCCGGTGGGGTGGAGCGGCTGTTCGGCAGGGATTGGGAACAGGCTCAGACGAGGCGCGACCTGGCGGGGATCCCCCGGGTGGTCTATGCCAGAAGGCGGAAGGGGAGCGCGGCGGCTTCCTGATGACGGAGGGCGGGATGACGGTCAAGGGTGTCAATTACGAAAAGAAGGGGAAGGCCGGGCGGCATTCGACATTTTTTCCATAAAAGGAAGAAGCCTGGTGCTTTCGAACCGGATTTTCTGCCATTGTTCCAACTCTATGGAATTGAAGGCGTCCACCACGTCAGGGTCAAATTGTTTTTTGGCGTTTTTTTGGATTTCGTTTTGAGCGGCATGAAAATTTCGTTCTTTGCGGTAAGGCCGGTGGGAAGTGATGGCGTCCAAGGCGTCGGCGAGGGCGAAGATCCTGGCTTCCACCGGAATGTCCTTGCCCTTCAGCCTTTTTGGATATCCGTTTCCATCGTATCTTTCATGATGGTAGAGGATAATATTGCCCACCACTTTGACCATCTTGATTT
>JAWODN010000010.1:0-47096 GCA_046483285.1 Candidatus Aminicenantota bacterium
AGGGTAAAAAAATTGCGATTAAAATAAAAATATGAAAATGAAAAACTTTCTATTTGAACTTTCAATAAAAATCATGTTAATTGCTGATAAAAAGGGATTGCAAAAACATTGCAATTTTTTTATGAATAATTCAGGCTATCTAATATCAAAAGGAGGAGAAAAATGAAAAAAAAGATTAGTGTTATAGGTGCCGGCCATGTGGGAGAAGTGACGGCTTTTAAAGTCGCCGAAAAAGAATTGGCCGAACATGTGGTTTTGCTGGATGTAATCGAAGACATGCCCATCGGCAAAGGTCTTGATATAAGGCAAGGCGGTCCTGTAAGTCAATATGACAGTAAAATATTCGGAACCAATTCCTATGAAGACACCGCTGATTCAGATATCGTTGTCATCACCGCCGGCAAACCGCGTAAGCCCGGAATGAGCCGGGATGAACTTGTTGAAGCGAATTTTAATATCGTCAAGCCTGTCACTGAAGAGGTGGTTAAAAACTCCCCTAATGCGATAATCATCGTGGTTTCCAATCCGCTCGACGCCATGGCGTATACCTCTTATAAAGTCAGCGGATTTCCCAAGCAGCGCGTTTTCGGAATGGCTGGAATTCTTGACACCACCCGCTACCGCACCTTCCTTTCCATGGAAACCGGAATTTCCGTTGAAAGCATTCAAGCGCTGGTCCTGGGCGGCCATGGTGACACCATGGTTCCTATCGCCCGCTATACCACCGTTTCCGGAATTCCCATCACAAAATTCATTTCGGAAGACCGTCTGCAAGAAATCATCCAAAGAACCGCCAAAGGCGGAGGGGAGATCGTCAAATACCTGAAAACCGGAAGCGCTTATTATGCCCCGGCCCTGGCGGTCACTGAAATGGTGGAATCCATTGTCCTGAATAAAAACAAAATCCTTCCCTGCGCCGCCTACCTTGAAGGCGAATACGGCATCAATGATCTCTATTTCGGAGTCCCTGTGAAATTAGGAGCCAATGGAATTGAAGAGGTGATAGAAATTGATTTAGCCGACGAAGAAAAAGATGCCATTAAAAAATCAGAAGCGGCCGTCCGGAATGTCATCGACCTTTTGAAGTTCTAAAATGGCGGAACATCATATTCAAACCCCGGTAACCGACGAAGTCATTGAAAATCTTCGCGCCGGCGATCAGCTTTTCATCACAGGTTATCTCTATACAGGAAGAGATTCCGCCCATAAGAAACTCATTGAACTTGTTGAAGAAGGCAAAGAGCTTCCCATAGAGCTGAAAGGCCAATTTATTTATTACGTTGGTCCCACTCCGGCCCGGCCCGGTAAAAGCATAGGATCGGCCGGGCCCACCACCAGCTACCGAATGGATTCGTTTGCTCCCACCCTTTATAAACTCGGATTGAAAGGAACCATCGGGAAAGGCTCCCGCAGTGAAGAAGTCAAGGAAGCCCTCAAAAAATACAAAGCCGTTTATGTGGCAGCCGTAGGAGGAGCAGGGGCCTTGATTTCACAGAGCATCGAAGATGCTGAAGTGATTGCATACCCTGAGTTGGGTCCTGAAGCCATCCGGCGGGTTAAAGTCAAAGAGTTTCCCTGTATCGTCATCAATGATATGTACGGCGGCGACCTTTATCAGGAAGGTAAAAAGGAATATCAGCGTTAAACGCCGCTTTTGTTTTATCCGGAAACCGGTAAAAACGGCACACCGTTTTCAACCGGTTTCCGATTCTTTTTTAAACCGTCTTCACCGGCCGCCGCAGATGCAAATCGACCGTTACAGCCGTTTTTTACGGACGGCTCAGGTGGAGAAGCTGCGGGCGGGAGAACATTCCGTGCCTTAATCCGGCAGATGCGGTGAGATCCGGCCCGCCCGAAGGATACCTTTTTTTATGAAGTGGTCAGGCTAAGGGAGAGGTCAGGTTAATTTTTTTCAAAAGGAAGAAATATGAAAATACATGAATTTCAAGCCAAGCAAATCCTCAGTAAATTCGGTGTCCGTATCCCTCGTGGAGAAGTCGCCGACACACCAGAAAAGGCCCGGAAAATCGCTGAAAAAATCGGACCTAAGGTGGTGGTCAAAGCTCAGATCCATGCGGGGGGACGGGGAAAAGGAGGCGGTGTCAAGCTGGCTCAAACCCCCGAAGAGGCCCAAAAATCAGCATCCGAGATCATCGGCATGACCCTGGTCACCCATCAGACCGGCCCCGAAGGAAAATTAGTAAAAAGAGTCCTGATTGAAGAAGCCCTGGATATTGCCAGGGAATTGTATATTGGCGTGGTGATCGACCGGGCCACCGAGTCTCCGGTCCTCATGGCCTCTTCTGAAGGAGGAGTCGAAATAGAAAAAGTCGCCGCAGAAACCCCGGAGCTTATTTTTAAAGAATATGTCAATCCCGCAACCGGATTTCTCGCTTTTCAGGGGAGGAAACTCGCCTTCAAACTCGGATTGAGCGGAAACACTCTCAAACAAGCCGTCCAGTTTTTCACGGGGCTTTATCGGGCCTTCCAATCCAGCGATGCGTCATTGGCGGAGATCAATCCTCTTCTCATCACCGGGCAAGGGGATGTTTTGGCCTTGGATGCCAAAATGAATTTCGATGACAATGCTCTTAAGCGGCATCCTGAAATCGCCGAAATGAGGGATTTAAGTGAAGAAGATCCGCTGGAAGTTGAAGCATCCAGCTATGACCTCAACTACATCAAGCTGGACGGAAATGTCGGCTGCATGGTCAACGGTGCCGGCCTGGCCATGGCCACCATGGATATCATTAAGCATCACGGCGGCAATCCGGCTAATTTTCTGGATGTCGGCGGCGGGGTGAATGAAGAGGCTGTGAAAAACGCTTTCCGGATTCTGGTCTCCGATAAAGAGGTCAAAGCCGCATTGGTCAATATTTTCGGCGGGATTGTTCGCTGTGATATGGTTGCCAACGGTATCGTTAATGCCGCCCGGGATCTTAAACTCAATATCCCCATGGTGGTCCGCCTGGAAGGTACCAATGTGGAGCAAGGCAAAAAAATTCTTGAAAATTCCGGACTGGATTTTCAACCCGCTTCCAGCATGAAAGAGGCGGCTGAAAAAGTCGTACCCCTCGCTAAATAAATGATAAGGAGTCAAAAATGAGCATATTGATAGATGAAAAAACCAAAGTGGTTGTTCAAGGTATAACCGGTTCTGAGGGGACCTTTCACGCTCAAAAGATGCAGGAATACGGAACTAAAGTGGTGGCCGGTGTCACCCCGGGAAAAGGAGGGCAGACTCACCTGAATGTTCCGGTGCACAACACGGTTGAAGACGCGGTGACACAGGAAGGGGCGAATGTCTCCGTCATCTTTGTTCCGCCTTTCTTCGCCGCTGACGCCATAATGGAATCCGCTGATGCCGGGGTTGACCTGGTGGTTTGTATCACGGAAGGAATTCCCACTTTCGATATGATCAAGGTCAAGCAATTTCTCAAGAATAAAAAAACACACTTGATCGGTCCCAATACCCCCGGAATCATTTCCCCGGGGAAGTGTAAAATCGGGATCATGCCCGGACACATTCACAGCCCGGGAACCATCGGAATTATCTCACGTTCCGGAACCTTGACCTATGAAGCCGTTCAGCAGGTTTCTGATGCCGGATTCGGTCAATCCACCGCCATCGGGATCGGCGGCGACCCTATCGTTGGATTGAAGTTCATCGACTTGCTGAATATGTTTAAAGAGGATAAGGATACGGAAGCGGTTATCCTCATTGGGGAAATCGGCGGAAGTGCGGAAGAAGAAGCCGCTGAATACATCAAGAAAGATTTCCCCAAACCGGTGGTCAGCTTTATCGCCGGACAAACCGCTCCTCCCGGCAGGAGAATGGGCCATGCGGGAGCCATCATCGCCGGAGGAAAAGGGACGGCTGAAGATAAAATGAAAGCTTTGAACTCCGCCGGCGTCCTGGTTGCCGAATCCCCTGCCGAAATGGGCGCAAAAGTCAGAGAAGCTCTTTCCCGCTGATACTGATAATCATTGATTCATTTCCAGGCTTTATAGGGGATTAACGGCGGGTCACCCGCTGCAACAACCCGGTAAAAGGGATAAATATCTCCTTTTTGGGGAACCAGCTTGTATTTCCAATAGCGAATCAGCCCGTATTGGGACTGGGGTTCCAGAAGACTGGGAATCAAATGGGCGGCCGGCTGGTCACAAGATATGTAAAAGTCTCCTCTGCGGACGACCTTTTGAATTGATTTTTTTTCAACATCCATTTTTTCCGGCGCCAAATAGTCGTATTCAGCCGGAATCACATCCTTGACCTGATAGGCTTCCACTTCCATATTCAAATCCTGTTTCAAAAAATCGACTTTGATGCCGTGCTTAACCAGGGTGTCAATAACATCCAGATGGCGGGCCGGAACAATATAGGCGACAGGGCGAACAACGCTCAAAGTCGGCACCACCCGCGGGAACCAATTTTCCACCACCTCTTCCACCACTTTGTACTCGGAAGGATGAGGATACGGCCGGAGATCCGTTATGGCTACGGGGTCGCCCGCTTTCTTGTCTTTTGTTAAAATTCCTCTTATCGGGGATTCCGCCCGCTCGTACTTCTCAATGGTCAAGGTTGGCTCATCTTCATCACGCTCGTATTTCATTCTCAGATGGACCAAATCTTGCGGAGTGTATGATCCGGCTTTTTCCAGGAGCTGTTCTCTCAGTCCCCTTATGGAGGACATAATATCCTGACCATACTCGGCGACGGTTTCGGTTAAATACCGTATTCCAAAGTATTGATACCGGGTTCTTTCCGGCAGGGTCTCCAGGTCATGCCGGGAGGCGCCTTCCTGGATGAAAGAAAACGTTTCATAGATACCGGGACTGTTGCGGCCGTCGTTTAAATCCGTGGTGCTGTAGCGTTTCATCGTCTCACGGCGGTTCCTGTCTTCTTCGGAATAATCGACGCCCGCCGAAGAATCAATCCCCATTCTCTGGGTGATGAGATACTCATGAAAAGTGATATCTTTTTCCCTGAGCTTTTTTTCGATTTCCGCCAACATGACCTTGCGCGAAAAGTCCTGTATCGCCGGGTGAATATTGACATTTGATACACAGCCGACGGACACTTGATAGTAGTCATCTCCTTTTTCATGCACGTCCAGGGTGGCTTCCGGCATCCACTCGCGGAAAATCCGGTTGATGATCTCAGACTCAGGTGATTCCAGCTTCACCTGGTCGCGGTTTAAGTCCAGATTCTGCTCATTCCTTCTCAAATTAAACCGGGTTCCGTAAGGATTCGCCATTGGAAGCACCAAGACATTTATTTCTTGGAGCAGAGGCGTCAGTTCACCTGCGCTCAAATCACGGATCAGCAGAAGCGCCGCCTCTTTGGCGGATTGCTCATTGCCGTGTTTGGCCGCCGCTATATACAAAGTCGGTTTATCCCGGTTTAAATCTTCCGGGCGGGATATTCCCTCTTCGGTGATAATGCAGAGATAAATATCCTTGGCCCCATATTCTTCAGTCGGGAGGGACCGGCCTGCGGTTTTGGTCTTTAAATGACTGGATAAATTCTCCAGCCTGCTGAGAAACTTGCTTGCGGCTTCATGTTGAGTGTATTCGACATAATTCACCTCTTCACCTGGAGTTTTCATGACCTCTTCCGCGGGTGAAAAGCGGACGAGGACGGTGAATCCCAAACAAAAATACGCCATGATTATAAGACTTTTACGCATCACTCCTCCTTTCCTGACCTATTACTTAGCCTGACCTATACCTTAGAAAATGACAGCTCCGCTATCGTCCTGAGGCCTGCGATGCAGGCCGTGAGGATCTTATTCGGCTTCGCCTGATGAGCCGGTTCTGACTCATTAGCCGAGGCAGTCTAAGATTCCCGTCGCTTCGCTCCCCGGGACGACATGCCGCTTTGTCATTGCGAGGCTTGCGCCAGCAAGCCGTGGCAATCCCTTCCTGCCTCGTGAAAGCGGAACCCACCGCCCATACGAGGCAGTCAGGGATTCCGAGGCACGGCGTGCCCCGGAATGACAGACTCAAAAGTGCTCCGCTCCGGGAATGACCTTGGGATCATTTTCATGGTTCGTGGTGTATTATACACATGATGAATTCATAAAAAAAATGGCGATGGTTTTGCCAGGCAGATATCCCTGCTTTACTCATTTTTATTCACGCATTCGGTTATGATTTCATGGATTTCTATAGGCGCCAGGCCGTATTTTTTTGTCAATTCTGCAATCAAAATTTCACTGTCGCCGACATAATACCCCGCTGTTTCCATTTTATCCAAGGCTGAGTGGAGATCGATACCGGATTCCTTTGAAAATTCAGCAAAAGTCATTCGTTCTGAGTGGGAAGCAATGGGAGTGCTTTCCCCTCCGGACCAGGATTTTTTTATGCTTTCTCCCAGATCAATAACGGCCTGAAATGGCGCCCAATTCAAAACGGTTCCTGCTGTCAACACCGAACACAGTATCAGCGAAGCCAGCAATTCCTTGCGGATTTTTATCCCAGCCTGGACTTTTCTTTTGATGTAAAAACATATGGGCTTCCAGTTATTGATAATATGAATGACGGCGAAAATCAAAAACACATATCCGAAGATAATGTGGAGCTCCACCCAGCCTGAGTGATCCAATCCCAGTAATTCCCAATTGGTCCAGCGTGATATTCTTCCCGCAGGAATGATATACAAAACCACTCCGGTAACAGATTCGATTATAAAAGACCAGAAAACAGTGAGAGAAATAAAGCCCCTCCCGGAAAAATTAATTTTCATGGCTATTGCTTCCTCAATCGGGCAAGCCGTCCTTTATTCCGCACCTGCGGCACTATCTCAGAAGTGAAAAAAGCATAAATTCAGAATAAAGCGGTTTTATTCCTCTTCGCTTTGCCGGATACGCCCTTCTTTTACGGAGTCTTCTATGATTTTTTTCTGAAGAGGAACCGGAACATCTTCATAATGAGACATTTCCATCACAAAGGATCCTCTCCCCCCCGTTATGGAAGTCAAGGTCGGCTCAAAATCCAGAAGTTCGGCCATGGGAACTTGGGCTTTAATAATCCGCAGGTTGCCTTTTTGCTCCATGCCCTGCACTTTTCCGCGCCTTCCGTTCAAGTTGCCCATTATGTCCCCCATGTCATTTTCAGGCGTATAGACTTCAATATTCATAATAGGTTCCATAATGGTGGGCTTAGCGGCTTTTATTCCCTTTTTGAACGCCATTGAGGCGGCGATTTTAAAAGCGATATCCGAAGAATCCACGTCATGATAAGAACCGTCATATAAAACCGCTTTGAAATCAACAGTGGGATAACCGGCGATCACGCCTTTGTTCCGAGCCTCTTGGATCCCTTTTTCAACCGAAGGAATATAATTCTTGGGAATAGCCCCTCCGAATATTTTATTTTCAAATTCAAAATTCGCTCCCCGGGGAAGAGGCTCGAATTTAATGTGGACATCTCCGTATTGACCGCGTCCCCCGGTCTGCTTTTTATACCGGCCCTGCACATCCGAATGTCCTTTGATGGTTTCTTTATATGAAATTTTGGGAGGCTTTAAATCCACATCCACATTGAATCGTTTTTTCAACCGGTTTGTCACCACCTCCACATGAAGCTGGCCGTTTCCTGAGATGATCAATTCCTTGGTGTCTTTATCGCGCTGGATCACAGCCGTAGGGTCTTCATCCCGGATGCGATGAACCGCTTGTGAGATTCTATCTTCATCCGCCCTTGTTTTCGGTTCAATGGCAAAGGAAATGGAAGGTTCCGGAAACTGAATGGAGGGAAAAGTCACCAGCCTGCCGGCGTCACAAAGAGTATCCCCGGTTGAGGTTTCTTTCAACTTTGCCGTTGCGACAATATCTCCGGCGATTGCCTGATCTATGCTTGTCTGTTCCTTTCCCTGAAGGACATAAAGTCCTCCTAATTTTTCCGTGATGTCCTTTCTGGTGTTTTTGACAGAGGCTTCGGCATTGATTTTTCCTGAAAAAATCCTCATAAGGGATATCCGGCCGGTGTAAGGATCGGAAATTGTTTTGAATACCAATGCCGAAAAAGGGTCGTCCGGAGACAGCTTGATATCTCCGTCTTCACCGGGAACCGATCCTCTTTGGACCGGATTCGGCAAAACATTCAACACTCCGTCTA
Source organism: Candidatus Aminicenantota bacterium (assembly GCA_046483285.1). Taxonomy (GTDB): domain Bacteria; phylum Acidobacteriota; class Aminicenantia; order Aminicenantales; family Aminicenantaceae; genus CAYRTV01. The sequence continues at coordinate 8,122 of JAWODN010000010.1, forward strand.
AAATCTGCTGCGCCCCGATATTCTTTTCAGCAGAAACAGCGAAAACAGGAAACAATTGCCGGTTTAAAACACTTTTTTTAAAACCTTTTATCATTTCTTCTGAGGACAATTCTCCATTTTCAAAATATTTCTCCATAAGGGCTTCATCATTTTCAGCAATCATTTCAGTTAATTCTTCAATTTTTTCCTGGGCGTTATCTTTCATTTCGCCGGGGATTTCCCCTTCTTTGAATTTCCCGCTTCCATCCTTTTCATAGATGTAAGCTTTTTTATTAATGAGATCGACCACACCCTGGAAATTGTCTTCCCTGCCGATGGGGATTTGAACCGGAACCGCTTCCCGGCCGAAAAAATCCTGTATTCCCGCAACGGCCTGCTCAAAACCTGTGTTTTCCCTGTCGATTTTATTTACGGCAAAAACCAAGGGAAGATTCAATTCTTCCAGCATGCTCCAGCTTTTTTCCGTTCCCACTTCCACTCCTGAAGCCGCACTGACCATAAGAATCCCCGCGTCAACCGCCCTGAGCCCGGCTCTGGCATCCCATAAAAAGTTGGTGTATCCCGGAGAATCCACTATGTTGATTTTATGGTCTTTCCAATCGATGTGGCAGACGGCCGAGTTGATGGAAATTTTTCTTTCGGTTTCATCCGGATCATAATCCGTAACGGTATTTCCTTTGTCAACACTGGTCAGCCTGTTGGTGACTCCGGCATCGAATAAAAAAGCCGCTGTTAAAGTCGTTTTCCCGCAAGATCCGTGTCCCAACAATGAGATGTTTCTGATCTTTTCCACTGAATATTGTTTCATGTCTTAATGACCTCCATTCGATAAGAATATTCAGACCGTGGTCCTCTTTTCATGGCATAAAGGCTATAATGATACACCAATTGATCCCAAAGACTCAACCTGGCCTATATCTTAGCCCGAACCCGCCGGTTATTATTTTACTGAATCCGTGTCCCTTGATAAAGAGTCAAGAAATTTTTTGAGATCAGCCGGAAGAGGAGCGGTGAAATCCATTCTTGTTCCGGTTTCGGGATGGGCGAACGCCAAGGCGGAAGCATGGAGAAACAACCGGGGAGGCCGGGATGTGTCTTTTTTTTTCCCGTACCGTCTGTCTCCGGCTATGGGATGACCTGCGGTGGCAAAATGAACCCGGATTTGATGGGTTCTGCCTGTAACAGGTTTGATAACAAGGAGCGTGAAATGGTCGAATCTCTCTTTTACCCAAAAAAAAGTATGGGCAAGCCGGGGCTTGGCGGTTTTGACGGACATTCGAGCTCTGTCTCTGACATGGCGTCCGATAGGCCAGGTGAGCTCTCCTTCCGGTTCGGATATGCGGCCCCAAACCAATCCCAAATAATTTTTTTCCACTTTTCTCTGTTTGAATTGACGTTTCAAAAAATAATAAGCCTTTTTATTTCGAGCGGCGACCAATACGCCGGAGGTCTCTTTGTCCAAACGATGAACAATCCCCGGCCGGTTTTCCGGTCCGACGGTTTGCACCTCATGGAAATGATGTATCAGGGCGTTAGCCAGAGTGTGAGAGGGGTTGCCGGGCCCCGGATGCACCACCATTCCCGACGGTTTATTGATAACAAGAATCGAATTGTCTTTATAAATCAGATTCAGAGGAATATCCTGGGGAAAAAGCTGGAAACCGGGTTTATCCAGCGTGTATTCGATGGTCACTTGCTCCCCCCGCCGCAGCCGGCGGCTGGACTTGGCGGTTTTATTATTGACGGTGATCTTTCCGGAATCGATCAACTCCTGGATTTTTGAGCGGCTGAGAGCCGGTATTTTTCCGGCCAAAAAAACATCCAGTCTTTGACCAGATTGCGTTTCAATCCGAAATTTTTTTTGATGCACGTTTTTTTAAAACAAATAATAAAGCCAGACCCGCAATCAATCCCAGAAAAGCGAACACCTGCGGATAAGATACACTGAGATAGGGAGATGGATTTTGGATAAAAAAGACCCGGTCGGGGTGATCGCCCCGGAAAAATTCCGTAAAATAACGGATGATGGAATAATTGATGATGTAAAAACTGAAAACCACTCCATCGAACCGTTTTTTCTTCAATAAGATAAAAAGAATGGCGAAGTTTAAAAAATTCAGTCCGGCTTCATAGAGTTGAACCGGATGGAGCTGAGTGCCCAGGGGAATGCCGGTCAAATTGTGAGCGTATTCGCTTTTGAATGTGACACCGAGAGGAGAGGCGCAGGCTCTTCCGAAACAGCAGCCGGCACTGAAACATCCGATCCGGCCGAATCCATGGCCCAGTGCCAGTGCAGGCACAATAAGATCTGCCGTCTTCCAAAGGGGCATTTTGTTTTTACGCAGATACCACAACGCAAAAAGTATTCCGGCCGCCAAACCGCCCTGGAAAACCCCTCCGGATCTCGCCAGGCTCAATAATTCCGCCGGGCGGCTGGTATAATAAGAAAAATTTCCAATAAGCAGAGCAATTTTGGCGCCGATCAATGACACCAGTATGGTGTAGAAAGCCAGGTCAATCATCCGCTGGGGAGAAAGCCCGTGTTTTTTGGATTGGACGTATAAAAACCAAAGCCCGGCAGCCACACCTAAAGCCATCATGAATCCGTATGTATGAACGGTGAAAGGGCCGATTTCGATTAACACAGGGAACATTGGGTTGATCCTTTCTTAAAAAAAACAAAATAAATAAGCAGGCCCGCACCGATGGTGATGCATGAGTCCGCCACATTAAAATTGGGCCAGTGATATCCCTTGACGGAAAAATCCAAAAAATCAATAACATAACCTCTTGAAATCCTGTCCAGCAGATTTCCGAACGCTCCAGCGAGCACCAGGGATAAAGTGATTTTCAAGCCGGTTTGTTCCGCAGGTACCCGGATGAAAACGGCCACCACCACAGCCAATGCCGCTAAGGACGCCAAGGTCAAAATCAGATGAACCGGAGAGCCGTCGCTCCGGTTAAAAATACCGAATACGGCCCCGCGGTTATGAACATGGGTGAGATTAAAAAAACCCGGAATAATGGTCCGGATTCCTCCATGGGGAATATTCTGAGCAATCAGCGATTTGGTGATTTGGTCCAGCAGAATCAATCCACCGATAAGAGTTAAATAAAGCCAATTCTTTTTCATAATCCTGACCTATTCATAAAAAAATTGCGATATTTTTACAATTTCTTTCTCATCAAGAAAATACATTGATTTTGATTTAAAGAATAGCTGATACTTGTTTCTCCGCCAATATTTCATATTAATCGCCATTTTTTTACCTTTCGGGCGGGCCGGATCTCACCGCATCTGCCGGGTTGCGGCTCGTCGTAGTGAAGGGCCACGACTTCCTCGCCGCAACCCGGCATCTGCGGCAATCCCGGCCCGTGAATAGGCCAGGATAATGTGATCTCTCGGCCTGTTCCACTCTGATCTGCCTATAAAAAGGCGGGGGCCCCCGGTTTCACCGAATCTGCTTAACCACCTTGTCACAACGCTCGCAAAACTCAGGATATTCCGGGCTTTTCCCCACAGAAGGCGAGTGGTTCCAGCACCGCCGGCATTTTTCCCATTCAACCCGGGAAATCCCGGCGGACACCTCTTTCCCCTTTCCGGAAATCAATTCAACTTCCGATACGATAAACAATGCCGGCAGCTCTTCTTTATATTCAAATAACAATGAATAATCCTCTCCGGAGGCCTCCAGCGTGACTTTTGCTTCCAGGGAATTCCCAATGGTTTTTGTTTCCCGGGCCTCTTCCAGGGATTTCAGCACAATTTCTCTTATTTCCGCCAGCCGGTCCCACTTCAGAAAAACACGTTCCTCCATCCATTCCTCTGTGAACTCAAGAAACCTTTCCAGATGAACGGATTTCTGTTTTTCCGGGTATTCAGGCATCGCCCCCCATGCTTCCTCTGTGGTAAAGGGAAGAACCGGAGACATCAGTATTAAGGTGCTCCTCAAAAGCTGAAATAAGGCGGTTTGAGCGGATCTCCGCATCTTTGAAGCCGGAGCGGAGCAGTAAAGACGGTCTTTTAAAACATCCAGGTAATAGGAGCTCAATGTGACCGTGAAAAAGTTATAGAGGGTATGAAAAACCACATGATAGTCAAACCGCTGGTAGGCGGCGATGATTTTTTTATTCAGCCGGGCGCATTTTTCCATAATCCAGGCGTCGAAAGGTTCCAGCGAATCAGGGGAAACACTATCCTGATCGGGATTGAAGTCATAAATGTTGCCGAGAATGAAACGCCAGGTGTTGCGGATCTTACGGTAGGCTTCCACCAGCCGCTGAAGAATTTCTTTTCCGAAACGCGCATCTTCTTTGAAATTGAGCATGGCAACCCACAAACGGAGAATTTCAGCGCCGTTTTTTGCGATGATTTCTCCCGGCTCAATAAAATTCCCCAGGGATTTTGACATCCCTCTTCCCTTTTCGTCCAACACAAAGCCATGCGTGATGCAGGTCTTATAGGGGGAAGTTCCTTTAACCGCCACTCCGATGAGAAGCGAGCTATTAAACCAGCCCCGGTATTGGTCATGGCCTTCGATGTAAATATCCGCCGGCCATGTCAGGTCTTCATGCCGGTCCAGGACATTATGGCTGGCCCCTGATTCAAACCAGACATCCAGAATGTTGTTTTCCTTATCAAAGGAGGAAGAGCCGCACTTGGGACACACAGTGTTGGGAGGAAGAAGCTCTTCAGGCTCTTTCAAGAACCACGCACCGGCTCCCTCCCTTGAAAAAATATCCGCCACATGGCGTGCAATGCTGTGATCCGCCGCCGTATATTGACACTTCCGGCAGGAAAAAGCCGGAATAGGAACCCCCCAGGATCTCTGCCGGGAAATGCACCAATCCGGTCTTGCTTCCAGCATCTTGGAAATCCTCTGTTCCCCCCAATGAGGAATCCAATTGACTTTTTTCGCCGATTCCAGGGTCCGTGAGCGGAAATCATTGACGTCCATGGCAACAAACCATTGTGACGTGGCGCGAAAAATCACGGGGTTTTTGCATCTCCAGCAATGAGGGTACGAATGTTCGATGTCTTCGGCTTGAATCAAGCGGTTGTCTTTTTTTAAATCCTCAACAATAAGGGGATTGGCTTCAAAAACATTCATTCCGCCGTATTTAACGATGTCGGGAGTGAAACAGCCTTTCTCATCCACCGGAGTGAAGATGTCTAATCCGTATTTCCTTCCTGTCAGGTAGTCTTCCTGGCCGTGTCCGGGAGCGGTATGGACACAGCCGGTTCCTTGATCGAGAGTGACATAATCGGCCGACACTAACAATGATTCCCGTTCGACAAAAGGATGACGGGCTTTTAAGCCTTCCATTTCCCGGCCCAAAAAAGTCACCAAGGTTTTCGGCTTTTCCCAATTTAACTCTTCCATAATGACGGGGATCAGCCGTTTGGCCGCAATAAACACTTCCTCATTCGCTTCCACAACAGAATATTCATAGTCGGGATGAAAAGCGATGGCCAGGTTTGCCGGTAAAGTCCAGGGAGTCGTGGTCCAGATAAGGATATTCGGTTTCTTTCCTTTTAACTGGGGATACTTCTTTGCCAGATCGGAAATCACCGGGAACTTGACGTATATTGAAGGAGAACACCGGTTCTTATATTCGATTTCCGCTTCGGCCAGAGCGGTTTCGCAGTGGGTGCACCAATAAACCGGTTTTTTTCCTTTGTAAATCTGTTTTTTCTCGAAAAAATCCGCCAAATGACGGATCACTTCTCCTTCGTAACCCGGATTCAGAGTCAAATAAGGCTGTTCCCAGGACCCGAACACTCCCAAACGCTTGAACTGTTCTCTCTGTATCTCAACAAATTTTAAAGCGTACCGCCGGCATTCTTCCCGAAAACCGGTGATGCTCATTTCCTTTTTCCGGCCTCCGATTTGCTGATCAACCTTGATCTCAATGGGGAGTCCGTGACAGTCCCATCCGGGCACATAAGGAGCCAGATAGCCTTCCAGGGATTTGGTTTTTATGATGAAATCCTTCAGAATTTTATTCAACGCGGTGCCGAGGTGAATATTTCCGTTGGCATAAGGGGGGCCGTCATGCAGAACAAAAACCGGACTTCCTTTCCGGTTTTTCAATATGCTGCGGTAAAGGCGGGTTTCTTCCCATTTTTTGATAATTTCAGGTTCTTTCTGTGCCAGTTTCGCCTTCATGGAAAATGACGTTCTCGGCAGGTTAAGTGTTTCTTTGATCGTGTTCTTGTCAGCCATTCTCTTTCTCCTGTTGCAAGACGTATCTTTTTGTTTTCATCATTTGGTGACGTGCAGGTGAATAAAAAAAATCCTCTCAGGACGGCATCACCCTTTAACGGTTTTTTTCTTCATTTTTTATGTAGTGAGCTCCCCGGCTGACCGGGTTGTTCAACGCGGAATTGGTGATCAGCATTGCGGTCTGAATTCCATGCTTGAGACCGACCACTTTTTTATCCATCCGGGCCTCCTGGTAAAATTTCTGAATCCGGTGATTCAGATAATCGAGATCAGCGCGTGCCCTCTCCAGCCGTTTCCGGGTGCGGATGATCCCGGCATAATTCCACATGGTGTTGCGGATTGTCAACCAATCCTGATTTATTAACGCGGGATCGATTTCCTCTCCTTCTTCAGGATAATACCATTCATGAATTTCTTCCGGGTCATAAATACGCCTGGGATCAAAATGAGAAACAATATGCTGAGCCGACCTGGTTCCCCATACCAGTCCCTCCAGCAGTGATGTGGAAGCCAAGCGGTTGGCTCCATGGACCCCGGCGCAGGCGGTTTCGCCGGCCGCATATAAAGATGTTAATGTGGTCCGCCCGAAAGTATCCACCAGCACTCCGCCGCAGCAGTAATGCGCTGCCGGAACCACGGGAATAGGTTCCCGGGTGATATCAATTCCGTACTGTATACAGGTTTTATAGATATTGGGAAACCGTTTTTTTATGTCTATTTCTGTATAGGAAGCGAGATCCAGCAAAACATAGTCGGCATTGCTGTTGATCATTTCTTCATAAATGGCCCGGGTGACTTCGTCACGGGGAGCCATCTCTTCCCGGCCGTTGTCATCTTTCATGAAACGCCGCCCGTCTTTGGTTTTAAGGCGGGCTCCTTCACCGCGGACGGTTTCCGATATGAGAAAAGATTCCGCATCCCGGTGGAATAGAGACGTGGGATGGAATTGAATGTATTCCATATTGATGATAATCGCACCGGCCCGGTAGGCCATGGCGTAACCGTCCCCGATGGAACCGGCGGGATTGGAGGTATTGAGAAAAACCCGGCCGCATCCTCCCGTCGCCAATATGGTGTATGGAGACACAATGGTTAGAACCTGCCGGGACTGGTTGTTCAGAACATACGCCCCGATACAACGGGGTTTATGGTAAAACAGCCGTGGATTTTTGGCATGATAGGGAACCGTAAGCAAATCCACAGCGGTGTGTCCGGATAAAAAAGTAACGTTGGGATAATTTCTTAATTTTTCAATGAATTTTTCTTCAAGAGTGCGTCCGGTGGTGTCTTTGACATGAAGAATCCGGCGGCGGGAGTGGGCAGCTTCCTGGGCGTAATCGAGCTCATCCGGCGAAGTGCGGGTGAACGGAATCTTCAATTCATTGATGAGAATTTTCTCCACCAGCCTGTTTCCTTCCGTGGACAAGATCTTGACCGCATCAGGGTTGTTGATGCTGTCCCCGGTTTCGATAATATCTTTCATCAACAGCTCGGGATTGTCGTCCTTTCCGAGTGATACAATTCCGCCTTGGGCGTAAAATGTATTGGATTCTTCCAGCTGATCGTATTTAGAAATAATGAGAACTTTAAGTCCGCTTTCAGCCGCTTCCAGAGCCGCGCTGGATCCGGCGATACCGCACCCTATAATCAAAACATCTGTTTCCATAACATCATTTCTATTCATTGGCGTTCACATGAAATCCATGGCGATATCCATGGAAGGGTAGGAGTGGGTCAGACTTCCGACGGAAACCATATCCACTCCGGTCTCTGCATAAAGCCGGATATTATCCAAATTCACCATACCTGAAACCTCAAGAGGAACCCGTCCCTTGACCCATGCCGCAATCCGGCCGGCTTCAGCAGGAGTCATGTTGTCCAGCATAATGATATCCGCCCCGCTATCCAGGGCCTGTTTGACCTGATCCATTGAAGTGGTTTCCACTTCAATTTTGATTCCGGGAGGAATATTTTCCCTGGCCTTGGCGATCGCCTTCTGAATGGATCCCACTAGCCGGATATGATTGTCTTTCAGCATGACCATATCCGAAAGATTCATTCTGTGATTGATCCCACCCCCGGCCTCGACAGAATACTTTTCCAGTATTCTCATCCCCGGGGTCGTCTTGCGTGTATCAAGAACTTTTGTCTTGGTTCCTTTTACCGCTTCCACATACTTTCGGGTCAAAAAAGCGATCCCGGACATTCTCTGTAAGAAATTAAGTGCGGTTCTTTCCCCTTTCAAAAGGGATAGGGAAAGGCCCTGGACTTCAGCGATCTTATCTTTTGGGTGGAGAACCTCGCCATCATGGAGGAATATTTTCATGCTGATATTTTCATCGATTTTATGAAACACTCTTCTTGCCACTTGAATCCCGGCTAAAATACCAGGCTGTTTGGCCCAAATCAAAGCACGGGACCGTGATTCCGGAGGAATGACGGATTCAGAAGTGATGTCCCCTGCCGGCATGTCTTCCTGCAGAGCTCTTTCGATAATCTCATCCACTTGGCGGTTTGCGGAAATGTCTTTCATGAGGTTTTCATTCGTTTGGCATTAAACTCACAGCAAAATGTGATGATATAACACCCTTAAAAAAAGTTCAATCTCCATCCGGCACCAAGGCCGCCAAAGTCACAAGCTTTGCCTGAATATCAGTTTCCGCGAAGAAACGGTCTCCTAAGGTCGAGGTTAGGCCGGAAAATTGACACGCATCCCGGTTCAAGCTACCATGGCGGCATGAATCTCAAGTCGGTTTTATCTTTTCTCATTTCCCTTCTTCTTTCGGTCTTGCTCCTGTGGTGGCTTTCCCGGCATATCACCGCGCATGATTTTCTTTTGACCATGAGAAATATTTACCGCCCTGCCCTCATCCTGTTTTTTTGTTTTTCTTTACTGGGAAGCTTTCTCCGTGCCTGGCGGTATAAAATGCTTCTTATTCCCCGCCGGATCACATGGGGAAATATTCTGATGGTGACCTTCATCCGCAATTTGTTTGTCGATCTTCTTCCCGCCCGAATGGGCTCACTGTCTTATATTTTCATTTTAAATCAGCGGCTGAAATTCAGCTTTGAGTCCGCCGCCTCATCCTTTGTAGTGGCTTTTTTGCTTGATTTTCTCACTCTGAGCCCTTTTTTGATCACATCCTTACTCGCCGTCGGCATCGGCACCCAGGTTCTTTCCGGCCCCTACCTTCTGAGTGTTTCCGCAGGTTTTTTTCTCATTATTTTCTTGATATTTTGGAAACTCATCCCCCTGGCCCAATGGGCTCACCGACTCTATCTTGGTTTATTGAAAAAGACGGCATGGAAGGATAAAAAATGGGCACAGACCTCTTTGGAAAAGATCCGTATCACTATTTTGGATTTGAAATATATTCAGCGGAGACGGATTCACTGGCGGCTGTTTTTTTTGTCCATGGCTATACGCCTGGTCAAATACGGATCCTTGTTTATCCTTCTTTTCGTGCTGCTGCGTCATCATGGGTTCTCCCTGCATATGAATAATTTTTTCAAATCCATACTGGGGGTCACAGGGGCGGAATTGACTTCTTTTTTGCCTATACAAGGTGTGGGAGGATTCGGAACCTGGGAATCAGCCTGGGCTTTGACTATGCGGCTGATGGATTTTCCGGCCAACCTGGCTGTCATCTCAGGTATAGGGGTTCATCTCATCACCAATCTTTTCGAATATTTACTGGGGATCATCAGTCTGCTGATTCTTTATTTTCCCCTCCGCCGCTGGACAAAAAAATATCAAAAAAAATCCGTCTGACTTATTAATTCGAAAATGACAGCTCCGCTGTCATCCTGAGGCCTGCGAAGCAGGCCGTGAGGATCTTATTCGGCTTCATCTGATGAGCCGGTTCCGACTCATCAGGCGCAAAAGGGACGCTTTCTTTTTGGCGTCTTTTCATTTGCATTCACTTTCCGTATTTAATAAAATAGCATCAAGGCAGTTAAGTTCTTTTCTTAACTGCGAAGGCGCGGGAACGCTTGGCGGTTATTTCTTTTTAACCTGAATTAAGAAGGCATAAGCCATACCTGAATTTCAAATGATGTTAAATAAATTCAAAAAAGGACTTTCGACATGGAAAAAAAAATCATGGAAGCAGACACAAGACGAAAAAAATATCTCAAGGATCTTTTGCAGAGAAAAAATAAAGACATCAAATTCTGTGTTCTCGGCGCCGGGCACGGAGGCCTGGCTATGGCGGGCCATTTGGCCATCATGGGATTCCCGGTCAATCTCTACAACCGGGGAGAAAATAAAATAAGGCCGGTTGCAAACCGCGGCAGCATCAAAGTCGAAGGAGAAATCAAAGGATTCGGAAAAATCAAGCTGGCTTCAACCAAAATCGAAGAATGCCTTAAAAACGCCGACGTTTTGATGGTGGTGGTTCCAGCGACAGGACACCGCTTTATGGCCAAAGTCTGCGCTCCTCACCTCAAGGAAAATCAAATCGTTGTTTTGAATCCCGGCCGCACCTGCGGCGCTCTGGAATTTTTTCAAGCCCTGCGCGAAGAAGGAGTGAAAAATTTCCCTTTCATCGCCGAAGCTCAGACTTTCATTTATGCCTCCAGGGCTCTCGGTCCGGCCCAGGCCAGGGTTTTTGGAATCAAAAACGCCGTGCCGTTGGCCACTCTCCCCGCATACTGGATACCCGGTATCCTTAAAATCATCAACAAGGCTTATCCTCAATTCGTGCCGGGAGATAATGTCTTCAAGACCAGCTTTGACAATATCGGCTCCATTTTTCACCCGGCTCTGGCTATTTTAAATGCCGCCTGGATCGAGGAAACCCATGGCGATTTTGAATTTTATATCCAGGGTGCCAGCGAATCCGTATCCAAAGTCTTAGAAAAAATGGATGAAGAACGCCTCGCCGTGGCAGCCGGGCTGGGCATAAAGGCTATGAGCGCGCGGAACTGGCTTTACACCGCTTACAGCGCCACCGGCCAAAACCTATATGAAGCCATTCATGACAATCCTGGGTATATCGGCATAAAGGCCCCGGACCGCCTTCATCACCGTTACATCGATGAAGATGTTCCCATGAGCCTGGTGCCCTTATCATCCTTGGGGGATATGCTGAAGGTTCAAACTCCCACCATCAAATTCATAATTCATATGGCATCCATGATGCGGAATAAGGATTTCTGGAAAACAGGGCGAACCATCGATAAACTGGGGCTGAAAGGAAAGGGCATCAAGGATATTCGTTTGCTGGCCGTCTCCGGAGAGTTTTAATCCGTTTGTTTTATTCCAAACCAGCTGCAACATGAAGACTTCAACTCAGTCCCGGTCTTTCTTAGTTCATTTGTTAAAAAGAAAACAAATTTCCGAAGAGGATTTGGTCCGCTTTTTGGATACTGCGTTATCCCGGGGGGGGGAGTTTGCAGAAATTTTCCTGGAATACCGTGTTTTCCATTCCGTTCGGATGGAAGATGACATCATCAAAGAAACCGCTGAAGTGATCAGCCAGGGACTGGGAGTCAGGGTCATCCACCAGGACCAAACCGGATACGGTTATACCAACCGCCTGTCTCCCCGGGCTATCGAAGCCGCCGCCCTTACGGCGGCCGCTGTTGCTTCCGGAAAACTTCGTCTTTCCGCTTCCGGTTCATTTTCCCAGCCTGAAATCCCTCAATTTTACTCTTCTCCGGATTTCGATATTGATTTGGAGAAAAAAATCGGCATTGTCCGGCAAGCCTACAAAGCGGCTTTCGGCACCGATTCCCGCATTAAAAAAGTCAATGTGGCGCTGGTGGATCAGATTCAGCATTCCGGAATCTGGAATTCCTTGGGGTCACAGGCCTTTGACCGGAAACCGATTCTCAAGCTGATCTGCATGGCTATCGCTGAACAAAACAAAGTGAAAGAAGGGGGTTATTCCGGAGGAGGCGGGCGTGTGGGCTTGGATTATTTTATCAGCCGCTCTCCCGCCGAAATTGGAAAAGAGGCCGCCGAGGAAGCCGCAACTTTGCTGGAAGCCCGTCCGGCTCCGGCCGGTGAAATGCCGGTGATACTGGCGCCGGGAGACAGCGGTGTTTTGATTCACGAAGCGGTGGGACACCTGCTGGAGGCTGATTTTATCCGGAAAAAAACCTCTGTTTTCCATGACAAATTCGGTCAAAAAGTCGGATCCGAACAAGTTAATATATTCGACGACCCCACCCTCCCCGGTTTCCGCGGCAGTTATAACCTGGATGATGAAGGGACAGTCCCCCAAAAAACGGTTCTCATCCGCAATGGAATTATAGAGGGGTTTCTGCAGGACCGTCTCTCGGCCGGCCAAATGAAAATGCCATTGACCGGTCACGGCCGCAGAGAAGATTACTCATGCATTCCGATCCCGAGAATGAGCAACACATATATAGACAAAGGCGAGTATGACCCGGATGAAATCATCCGTTCCGTTAGCAAAGGAATATATGCCCGGCGATTCCAAGGCGGGCAGGTGGAAGATTCGGGAAGGTTCACCTTCTCGCTGAGTTCGGGGTACCGGATCGAAAACGGGGTCTTGACGGCCCCCGTGAAGCAGGCAACGCTTATCGGCAGCAACCTGGATATTTTGGGTAAGGTTGAACGGGTGGGCCACGACTTGGAATTCGGGCTTCAAACAGGCACCTGCGGTAAAGAAGGGCAATCCGTCCCGGTAACCGATGGATGTCCCACCATCAAGATCGGCCGAATGACCGTGGGAGGACACTCATGACACCGCTGGAGAAAAAATCGTCCCTCCTCCATTTAGCGGAGTGGCTGGTGGAGTTCAGCCGGAATCAGGGCGCCGACGAAGCCGAAGCGGCTGTTTCAGAAAGTGATGACCTGGAGATCGACATTCGCATGGGACGAATAGAAAATTTAACCCGGGCCGTGTCCCGCCGGTTAAGCTTGCGGATTCTTAAAGATCGGTGCAGCGTGGTTTCCGGCACATCGGATCTGTCCAAACCCACATTAAAGAACCTGGTGAAAAGAGCGGTTGAACGGGCGGAGTTTTCTCAACCCGACCCTCACGCCGGCTTGCCGGATACAGCCTCTCCAACCCGGGATCCCTCTGTTCTTCGTCTTTATGATCCGGAAATAAGAAAGATTTCTCCTGATTTCGGTATAAAAACGGCATTGGAGACAGAAAATCTCGGAATGAAAGACTCCCGGATCACCAATTCTCTGGGATCCTCTTTCGAATCTCAAAAAAGCCGGATGATTTTGGCCAATTCCATGGGTTTTTCCGGGGAATATGAGGAAACCTTATTTCATTTAAGCCTGGGGCTGCAGGCCGGCCGGGGAGACCGCCGGGTGGAAGGTTATTGGTCCTCCGCCTCCCGGTCCCTAAAAGACCTTGAATCTCCAGCCGATGTCGCCGGAACGGCCGTGCAAAGGACGGTGCGCCTTATGAACCCCCGAAAAATCGGGACCCGGAATGTGCCGGTGGTGTTTGAGCCTGCCATGACATCCTGGCTGTTAGGGTTTCTTTTCACCTGCATTTCCGGGACCTCGGTTTATCATAGAGCCTCTTTCCTGGGTGATAAACTGGGAGAACAAATCGCAAGACCGGAATGGGCGGTCATAGACGACGGAACGATGCCGGGAAAATTGGGCAGTGCTCCATTTGATTCGGAGGGAGTCCCCTGCCGGAAAACAACCGTGCTTTCCCGCGGAGTCCTGAAAAATTTTTTATGCAACACCTACGCCGCCCGAAAGCTGAATCTGTCTTCAACCGGTAATGCTCAGGGACAAGGGGTCGGTCCGAATAATTTTTATCTAAAAAAAGGACCGCACAAACCGGAAGAAATCATTTCATCGCTGGATAAAGGCTTGATCCTGGTTCGCACAATCGGACACGGACTCAATCCTGTCACAGGAGATATTTCCAGAGGCGCCTACGGTCTCTGGGTGGAGAATGGACACATTCTATATCCTGTTTCAGAAATAACCGTTGCAGGAAACCTCGGCCGGATATTGAAGCAGCCGGTTGTTATCGGCGCTGATTTGGAATTCAGAAGTCCGGTCTCAGGACCAACTATTCGTGTTGAAGAAATGACTATCGCCGGTCATTGAAAACATCTGTATGCATGACCTTTTCCAGGGGACGCTTGGGAACATGCAAACGTCCTTTTTCATCTTTATAGTATTTGATGGAATCACCGGCATCCTCAGCCGCCGGCTCCTCGGCCGGGTATCCCAGAGCTAAAACCGAATCAATAATATAATTCGGCGGAATTTTCAAAACTTCCCTGACTTTCTTTCTTTCCACGGACAACAGCCAGCAGCTGGCCACGCCTTCCGCCCAGGCTGTGAGAATCATATTTTCAATGGCGGCCCCGGCGTCCCATTCAAAGCCTTTTTCCCTGACATTTGTGTTCACCAGGGTCACAATATAAGCTGGGGGTTCATACCCCGGCTTCGGATTTCCATCCGGCGCAATATACGCCGCCCACTTCAAGCAAGGAAAGATTTCTTGGCAGATCTCCTGGTTGGAAATCACGATAAATTCCAGCGGCTGCAGGTTGGCTGCTGACGGAGCCAGCCGGGCGGCGTTTATCATTTTTTTCAATAAATCACCGGGTACCCGGCGGGAATCAAATTGGCGCACAGTCCGCCGCGATATAACTATTTGATAAATGTTTTTTTGAATTTGGGGCATTTGTTCCTCCTCCGCCGCAACCCGGCCCCAGCTTGTTATAAAAAGTTCTTGACCGGCTCGGCCTTCTCATTGTACATTTTCACTTACAGCAAAATCAATCATGCCGGATTCAGCCACAAAGAAAAAAAAGTTGGTGGAAATCACCGAAATTTTCAATCTGATGGATAAGACCTTTTCTCAGATGAAAATATTTTCTCAAGAACATGACAATGTCAAAGCTTTCGCAGATCAGCTTTATTCGAAATTGAAAGAATTTCTTGAGCGTTATTGGAAACTGGAAATAGATATTGATGAGTTTTCATTTTCTCATGAGGGGGAAATTTTTCTCAGTCAGACTCAAATCAGCAAAAGTCTTCCTTTTTTGTTATACAAAGACGGAATGAAAAAAATATTCTTCTATAAAGGGCTTCCCCAAAATGAATTTTTTGATTTCCTGAATCTGCTGACCCGGGAATCCAACCTTCCCCCTGAAGAAAGCGATATCGTCGCCGCCATGTGGGAAAGGGATTACAGCCACATCCGCTATTTGGCTCCGGATGAATATCTGGAAAGCAAAATCGGAACAGGGATGAAGATTCCTGACTATCAAGTCAACAAAGACGAGCTCTATTCAGGAAAAATCGATTTAAAATCCGAAGACCGGCAGGCTCTGGATGAAGCCATGTCCCGGGAATCCAGCCCGGGATCACCTCTTATCGAAGAAATTGGCGATATCCGGCTGAGTGAAGATGAGAATGTAAAGCTGGAGTCTTTGCTCGAAAGAGACCGCCGGAGTTCTGAAGAGGAAGACTATTTTTCACTTCTGGTGGAAATACTCTATCTGGAAAAAAATCCGGATAAGCTGAACCTCTCACTTAACGCCATGCTCTCGCACCTTATCAAATATAAAAACGCCGGAGACTTCACTTCCGCCCTGAATTGTTTGTCGGAAATCCAGGACTTCCGCTCATCGCTCCATCCGGAAGACCCCAGATTCGAACTGATTGACCGGGTGTTTTCACCGGACCGGATTTCCGTTTCCATTTCCTCGGGAAAAAGCCTGGTGGATCAAGACCGGATTCAGAACTATGATGACTTTCTCCAATACCTTCAGTTGACCGGCAGACCCGCCATTCCTCTTCTGGGGTATATTTTTCAAAAAATTCCAGTTCCGGAAATCAAAAAACGGGCGGCGGATATTCTCAAAAAGACAGGTTCTGAGGCTCCTCTCGATTTGATTAAAATTGCTTCCGATGAAAAACCCGAGCTGACACAGATAATCATCCACACTTTGAGTTCGCTTCAGGATGAAAAAGCTGTCAATTATTTGGCTCATTTCGTTCGTTCTCAAAACCAAGACATCCGTCAATCCGTCATTCGGGCCCTGGGGACATTCCGCAGCCGAACGGCGGCGAAAATTTTAACCGCCTTTTTATCCGACCAAAGGGAGGACATCCGGTGCCTGGCTCTGGACCACTTGAACAGCGGAAACGGATTTTCAATCCCGGCCGCCGTAACCGACATTATGAAGGACAAACACTTCCATAAAAAAAGCCGCAATGAAAAATTCCATTTTTTCCTTTTCTTGGCCCGGACCGGAACGGAGGAAGCACAACGGTTGATGCGTGGATTTCTAACCTTGACCGGATGGCGCACCCCGTCTTCTAATGTGGAAACCGGGATGGCTTGTGTTTCCGCGTTATCTCAAACACCGGCAGAATCCTCCCTCTCCCTCTTGAAAGAGTTCAGCCGGAAAGGCCATAAAAAAATTAAATCCGCCTGCCTCCAGGCATATGAAAAAATAAAAAACGAAAATGCCGGATAAAGAAAAAACCGGAAAAGACATCCAAATCCTCAAGGACGCGGTGAGCCTTCTTCACAGGCTGCACCGTGCCTACCGGACTTCAAAAATTTATGATTCCCATAATTTGATTTACCGCCGTCAAATCGATCTTCTCCACCACCTTATCAGCAAGTTTCTCAATGTGTACGGGCAGGCCAGACTGACCTTGAGACTGAACGGTGTTTATTTCAACGATGTCAAACTGAAATTCGGATTTTCCAATTATTACCTGCAGCAGTTCGTCGAAGAGGAATTTTCAAAAAAGGATATCGGAGAATTGACTTTCCTGGCTGGAATTCACCAGGATGAGCTGGATAAATTTGTTCGTATTTTAACTAAAAAATTTGAGGGGAAAGACCCTCATGAAGAATTTTTAAACAGCCTTGAAGAAAAAATCATCCGGAATGTTTCCGTGGAAAAAATCCCCTCTTTTCAAAAAACGGAAAACAAGAACAGGGACACCAAAAGAATTTTTTTTCTAAGCATGACTCATCTGAAAGAATATTTTGAAGACCGGAGGTCTGTGTCTGTCAAGGCGTCCCTCTACACCACCAAACGGTTGATGCAGTCCATTTTCAACCATTTATCCGAAAATGAATCCTTTCTTCACGGACTGACCAATATAAAAAATTTTGATGAATATACGCTCAACCACTCCATTAATGTGTGCATTCTTTCCATTTCATTGGGTAAAAAATTGGGGTTGGACCGGAATGAACTGGTGGACTTGGGGTTAGCCGCCTTTTTTCATGATTTCGGAAAATTGGATATTTCCAAACGTATTTTGCTCAAACCCGGCAAGCTGGCTCCGGATGAACGAAAAGAAATTGAAAAACATCCTTTTTATGGGGCCATTAAACTCATCCAAATCAAGCAGGACAGTTATCTTCCGGTGAAGGCCTTAAATGTGGCCATGGAGCACCATCACGGCGAGAAAAACAGAGGATATCCCTTTTACACCAAAAAAAAATCCGCACATCTCTTCAGCAAGATCGTCAAAATCGTGGATGTGTTCGACGCCGTCACAACCCCACGTCCTTACCGGGAGCGGGATTTCACGCGGGATGAAGCCCTGCGTTTCATGATTCAGCAATCAGGCACTGAATTCGACCCCCTGATACTGAAAGTGTTTATTGATATGATCGGGTTCTATCCGGTGGGGTCGCTGGTTCTTCTCAACACGGGAGAAACCGGCATTGTGTTTGAAACCAATCCGGACCCTTCCGCCCGCCTTCAGCCGAAAATAAAAATCATCTCGGATTCCCAGGGAAACAAATTGGACGGACCCCTTATCGATCTGACCGATGTTGATCCGGAAACAAACCTTCCTTCCCGGTTCATCGTCAAATCCCTTAATCCGGAAAGCTATAACATCCCTGTCGCCGATTATTTCGCAGCGGAAGCCGAATGAATCCAGACTGGAAACTCCCTTAGCCTGACCTATTCATAAAAAAATGGCGATGTTTTCATAATTTCTTTTTTTTCTTATATTTGCATGATTTTTTAGAGAATTCAATCTTGAACGTTTTTCATTATCCATATTTTCAATTTAATCGCCATTTTTTTACCCTTTGGGCGGGGTCCTGAGGAGCGAAGCGACGTGAGGATCTTAGACGCCTCCGTTCTTTATAATCTATCCGTCTAAGGTTGCCACGGCCTGCTCCGCAGGCCTCGCAATAAAATTTTGTTGCAAGGCATTCGCGGTGAAGGACCACAGCTTCATGCCTTGCGCCTCGCATATGCGGCAATCCCGGCCCGGGAATAAACCAGGCTAAGACATCACCAAAAAATAATATACAGCATGACCGTGATAACAACCACAAGAATTCCCAGCCTTTTTACGGCGGGGGAGGGGGTCATGTCAAATGACTCCCGAATGGGAAGCGTCTTTTCAGCCCGGCGGGGCCGAAGAAACGTGATCACGGTCATAACAATAATGACAGCCGCAAAAGTCAAAGCCATCCGGTTTAAAAAAGCGATTCCGGAAAATTGCCATTGTAAAAATCCATATATGGGAACAGTCAGAACCAAAGCGGAGACACCGGCGGCATCTGGGGCTTTTTTAATCAGCAGCCCAAAAACAAAAGCCGCTAAAATTCCCGGCGATATGTAGCCTTGAAACTCTTGAATATAAGTGAATATGCCGCCGAATTTCGGGTCCCCCAGAGCCGGAGCGATAAAGCATCCGGTCAGCACAAAGGCGAGAGTGGTGAGCCTCCCCATGGTCACCATGGTTTTATGTGAGGCGTTTTTCTTCCAGTGCCGTTTAAAAAGATCGACGGAAAAGATGGTAGAAGCTGAATTGAGCATGGATGCCAGCGAACTGATCACCGCCGCGGTGATGGCGGCGAACATAAAACCCCTGAAACCGGCCGGAATCAAGTTGCGGATCAAAAGAGGATAAGCGGCGTCTGTGGTGGCCCCCGGTCCGGAGAGCTGGTCTGTGTACAATTGATACGCCATTATTCCCGGAATGACAATAATAAAAGGGATAATCAACTTAAGAAAAGCGGCAAAAATGATACCCAGCTGGCCTTGTTTCAAAGTTTTAGCGGCCAGGGTGCGCTGGGTAATGAATTGATTCAATCCCCAGTAGTAAAAATTGGGAATCCATAATCCTATGACCAAAGCGGTCCACGGCAGTACCGGATGGTCACGGGGAAGAATCATATGGAGTTTTTCCGAATTGGCATGAAAAAACTCCGGAACACCTCCCACAGCGATAAATCCGAAAATCAGGACCACGGCTCCCCCCAGAATCAGGGCTGATCCCTGAAATAAATCCGCCCAGGCAACGGCCTTTAATCCCCCCCATATGGTATACAAGGCGGCGACCGCCCCAATAAGCCATATGGAAAGGGTCAAGTCGAGATCGAATATGGTATGCAAAGTGAGTCCTCCGGAATACAAAACCGAAGCAATGGTGACCCCTACGTAAATCACCATGGTGTAAAAAGCCATCAGCCCTCTGGCGATGGGATTATAGCGGTACTCCAAAAATTCGGGGATGGTGTAAATCCCGCTTTTCAGGAAACGGGGCAGAAAGAAAAAAGCCACCACCACCAGAGTGACGGCGGCCAGCCATTCATAGCTGGCAATCGCCATGCCCACAATTCCAGCGCTTTGTCCAGACATGCCCACAAAATGTTCAGTGGAAATGTTGGCGGCGATCAGAGACAATCCGATCAGCGGCCAAACCAAACCCCGGCTTGCCAGAAAGTAGTCTTCCTCGGTTTCTCCGCGCCGGCTTTTATACATACTGGTGCCGACCACCACAATAAAAAAGAGAATAAACAGGCTGATGTCAAAAAAACTTAAGTCCATCGGCATGAATCCTGATATGCGGAAGTTGAGAAGCCTGAACTATTCATAAAAAAATTGCGATTTTTTTGCAATCCCTTTTTTTATTAGCGATTAACATGATTTTTATTGAAAGTTCAAATGGAAAGTTTTTCATTTTCATATTTTTATTTTAATCGCAATTTTTTTACCCTCCGGGCGGGCCGACTCTCACCGCATCTGCTTTGTTGCAGGGCATTCGCAGTGAAGTGACGACCTTTCATTAATTCAATGTTATCCTGAGCGGAGCGAAGGATCCCGGACTGCTTCTAATTTGCAGCCCGTTATCCATATGGCCTGACGAAAGAACTCACAGATCCCTCGTCGCTCCGCTCCTCGGGACGACATTGAATTAAAGAATTGTCGTCGTCTGCGGCAATCTCGACCCGCGAATAATTCAGGGAAGATAATGTATCGAAATTCCCGCCCGTAAGCAAGAATTGATTTCATGACAAACAGCCTTTTTCCGGCTTGCCATGTTTGGAAAACGGAAAAAAGTGCTGATGCCGGAAGGCGAACGGATTATGTTTTGTAAAAATGCCGGAATAAAGGTAAAATGTAATAAAATTGACAAGCCTGAATTATTCATGAACCGAGATGGCCCTGAAAACAAGTCTCGAGGAGCAGCATTCGTGATTTTCATGAATGGATCAGGCAAGAAGGATATTATTAAATGGTTGATATATCAAAAGAAACAACGGCAAAAAAAATCGCCCTGTTAATAGATGGAGATAATGCCCAGCCTTCCCTGATCGGAAAAATATTGACGGAAGCAGGGAAATACGGATCCGTCACCATAAGAAGGATTTACGGTGATTGGACCACTTCAAATATGAAAGGCTGGAAAGACACCTTGAATTTGACCGCCATTCAGCCGGTGCAGCAATTTCGTTACACTATCGGAAAGAACGCGACAGACAGCGCATTGATCATCGACGCCATGGATATTCTCAATAATGAGTTGGTGGATGGGTTTTGTATTGTTTCCAGTGACAGCGATTATACCCGCCTGGCCACCCGCATCCGGGAAGAAGGAATCATCGTGCTGGGAATCGGGAAACAATTGACCCCCAAGGCCTTTATCAACGCCTGCAATGTTTTTATTTACACTGAAAATCTTCTGCCGAAAGAAGCAGTCTCCCGGGAGCGGAAATCCACCCGCCGGCCCTCTGTTAAGAGTGAAAAACCGAAAAAAATGGATCCGCTTCCACTGATTAAAGGCGCCTTTGATATGGCTATTCAAGAAGACGGCTGGGCGAATCTCGCCACCATGGGATTTTATCTCCATCAGCTGGATCCGGGATTTGACCCGCGTACTTATGGTTTCAAGCAATTGTCGCAATTGATTAAATCCTTCTCCGATGTTTTTGAACTGAGGTTTAGAGATATCGAGGGAAGCACCAATATTTATGTCCGCTTGAAAGAATAACAGGGCCCGCCAGCCTTTCTCTGAAACTGAGCCCCCGGAACTTCCTTTTGACGGAATTCTTTCATTTCTGACAGAGCCGCCCTAACCTGATCTATTCATCCTGAGTATAAGACACCACCAACCGTGAAAATCACTTTTGAACTGTTGCCATGGGGGCGGCGATCCATCTCCCGTTCCCATGGCCGCAAAGAAACGATTTTCTCATGCCTGATTCCCATGAAATGGGACATTTTCCATTCAGCCGGAAACATTCTTGTGCGGAGAAGAATTCACCGGCGCCGGATGGACAAGACAGCCGGGATATTTCCGCCTTAAAAGAAATGGGATGGTTCTTATGGCATGTATTTTGCATTTTCATTGTCTAACCCGGCAGATGCGGTGAAATCCGGCCCGCCCGAAGGGTAAGATCCTTATATGTGACGAATAAAATTCATTAAAAGGAGGATATTATGACGGCAAAAATCGCCATCAATGGGTTGGGAAGAATAGGACGCGCCGCCCTGAAAATCATTTCAGAAACCCCGGAACTTGAGCTGGCGGCAATAAACGACCTGGTTCCCACCGGGAATCTGGCCTATTTACTTAAATATGATACGGTCTATGGGCGCTACGGCAAAGAGGTTTCCAGCCGGGAAAACGCCTTGTTGATCAACGGGCGGTCCCATCCGGTTCATAAGGAAAAAGATCCGGCCCGGCTTCCCTGGGGGGACCTGGACGTGGATATAGTCTTGGAATGCACAGGTGTGTTCACAAAAAAAGATGCCCTGCAAAAACATCTTCAAGCCGGAGCCAAGCATGTGATTCTTTCCGCGCCGGCTAAAGATGGAGATGTGCTGACCGTGGTGCCGGGGGTGAATTCTCCAGAAAAAGCTCCCGAAATATTGTCATGCGCCAGCTGCACAACCAATTGCATCACACCTGTGGTCGAAGTCATGGGACGCCGGATTGGAATCAAAAAAGCCATTATGACCACCATTCACGCTTACACTTCGTCTCAATCCATCGTGGACGGCCCTAATAAAAAAATGAGGCGCGGACGTGCCGGAGCCGCCAACTTTGTCCCCACCTCCACAGGCGCGGCTAAAGCCACCACCCAGGTTCTCACCGAATTTAAAAATAAATTTGACGGGGTGGCGGTTCGTGCGCCGGTGCCGGTCGGCTCCATTTCCGATATTATTTTCGTCACGGAAAAGAAAACATCAGCGGAAGAAGTCAACCGGATTTTTAAAGAAGAAGCGGAAAGTCAACGATATAAAGGCATTTTGGGGGCGAGTGAGGAAGAATTAGTGTCTTCGGATATCATTCAGGACCCTCGGGCTTCCATCGTCGATTTATCCATGACCCAAGTTGTGGATGGGGACTTGGTTAAAGTCATGAGTTGGTATGACAACGAATGGGGATATTCACAACAGATGATCCGCGAAGCGGTCAGAATAAGCCGGAATCTGTAGACATGTTTGCTGATCGAAGAGACGCTGGAAGAAAACTGGCCCGGGCTTTGGAGAAATATAAAGGGAAAGAGGTTTTGGTTTTGGCTATACCCAGGGGGGGAGTGGAACCCGGTTTCGAGGTGGCCTGCCATTTGGACGCGGAATTTTCTCTTTTGATATCCAGAAAACTGCCTTATCCGGATAATCCCGAATCCGGTTTCGGCGCAGTGGCCGAGGACGGAAGCACCTTTCTCATCCACGGCGCCGCGGCCCGGCTGTCAGCCGTAGAAATCGATGCCATAAAAAATGAACAGGTTCATGAAATCAAAAGACGCATCCAAGTTTTACGGAAAGGAAAGCCTCTCCTGGAATTGAAGGGGAAAACGGTCATATTAGTGGATGACGGGCTCGCAATGGGATCGACCATGGAAGCGTCGATCTTATTGTGCCGGAAAAAAAAACCGGAAAAGATAGTGGTGGCTGTTCCCGTGGCGGGCCGGGATGTGACCAAGCAAATGCAGGAACAGGTGGATGAGATGGTGGTTTTGGAGTCCCCTCCGTTTTTCAGGGCGGTCGCCCAGGTATACCGCAACTGGTATGACGTCCCGGACCGGGAAGTCTTGTCCATCATGAAGGAATGGGAGAAGAAAAAAACTTTAGCTGATTTTTAAATTATCCGCACTCCACGGTCATTTTGAATTGACAGCCTCTAACTGGCATGATAATTAATTAACATCAAGACGGCACACACTTGTGCTGGTGAAAGAACTATGTTCCAAAAAGTGCTTGTGATGATGAAAGAGCCGGGATGGCTGCGGATGCGGGGCGCATGGCATGACTCTGTGGTTTTTCACCGCGAATGCCCTGCAGCAAAGCCGGTACGGTGAGATCCGGTTCGCCTGGAGGGTAGGATCAGGCTGAAACACAGGCCAGAGTAAATATTAATAATACGGGAGAAGAATCATGAAAAAAATCCAAATTTTGGCATTTCTTATGACTGCTGTTGCCATTCAATTTGGATATTCGGCCCTTAGTCAACAAATCGCCGATTATCATATCGACGTCAAGTTGATTCCCGAAGAGAAAACTATTTTGGGAAACCAAATCCTCGGCTGGACCAATAAAACAGACACACCGGTTTCGGAGTTGAGATTCCATCTCTATCTCAATGCTTTCAAAAACAACCGCACGACCTTTATGAAAGTAAGCGGAGGGCGCCACCGCGGATATAAAGGCAGTGACGAAGGATGGGGTTTTATTGAGGTTAAATCCATTAAGCTCCAGGAAGATCAAGACTTGACGCCGACTTTGGAATATATTCAACCCGATGACGGAAATGAATATGATCAGACGGTCATGCAGGTTTGGCTGCCCGGTCCGGTTATGCCTGGAGAATCGATCGCACTCCATATCGAATTCATGGCAAAGCTGCCCCGGGTTTTCGCCCGGTCCGGATATTTTGATGATTTTTACATGGTGGCGCAATGGTTCCCTAAAATCGGTGTGTACGAAAACGGAGAATGGAACTGTCACCAATACCACAGAAATTCAGAGTTTTATGCTGATTTCGCCACCTATGAAGTTGATATCACACTTCCTCAGAAATTTGTGGTGGGGGCCACCGGAAAAAGAATCCATGAAACCGAAAATCCGGATGGAACCAAAACCTTGACTTATTATCAAGAGGATGTTCATGACTTTGTATGGGCGGCTTGTCCGGACTTTGTGGAATTCCGGGAATCTTTTTCACTTAAAAATCCTGAAGTCAAATCCGAGATCATTTTGCTTATTCATAAAAGCCATGTTCACCACAAAGACCGCTATCTGGAGTCATTGAAAAACGCTTTGGTATTCTACAGCCGTAACTACGGGCCGTATCCCTATGAAACCATCACCTTGGTCGACCCGGCGCCCGGCGCCGCCGGAGCCGGGGGAATGGAATATCCCACTCTTTTCACCGGCGGAACCATGGCTTGGCTCCCCCAAGGACTCCGAATGCTGGAAATGGTAACGGTTCATGAATTCGGCCACCAATTTTGGTACGGCATCGTGGCCAATAATGAATTTGAAGAGGCCTGGCTGGACGAAGGCATCAATTCCTATTCCGAAATCAAAGCCATGACGGAATATTATGGTGAAAAGACATCCATGGTGGACTGGAAAGGCATAAAAATCGGAGATTCAGCCTTGCAGCGGTTCCGGGTTTTATCAGGCCCTCATGTGGACCCCATATTGAAAAATTCCTGGGAGTTTATCAGCGGCAACAGCTACAGCACCAATGTGTACAGCAAAGCCGCGTTGATGCTTTTGACTCTGGAAAACCATCTGGGAGAAGATGTGATGTCCCGGATCATGAAAACCTATTTTGAGCGATGGTCTTTCAAACACCCTCAAAGCGATGATTTTATCGCCGTGGCGGAAGAGGTCAGCGGTCTGGACTTGTCGTGGTTTTTCGATCAATTTCTCAAGAAGCCGGGAACGCTGGATTATGCGGTGGACAGCATATCCTGCCGGGAAGTCAAAGAACCGGAAGGTTTGTTTGATGAAAACCATATCCGGCATGATGATTACGGGTCTCAATCCGGTGAAAAAATATACCGCAGTGAAGTGGTGGTGGTGCGGAAAGGCGAATGGTCATTCCCCCAGGATATTCATATCCGTTTTGAAAACGATGACATCATTCACGAACAATGGGAAGGAAAATCGAAATGGAAACGGTTTGTGTATCAAAAGCCGGTGAAAATCCATTCTGCTCATATCGATCCTGAACGGAAAGTTCTCCTGGATATCAATTTCACCAATAACTCCCAGCGGCTTCAACCCCACACACTGACTCCGCTCAAATACGCCCTGGGCGCCATGCTTGAGTTTCAAAAAATCCTGTCTCTGATTTCTTTGTAAGGGGGTAATTATGACGGCATTGAAAAGTTATCTGAACGGTATTAAAGAAGCCATTCTTCAGCCTAAAATGATTTTCACCTTGTGGCTGATTAATTTTCTATTCGCCTCGGTTGTTTACTTCCCCTTATCCGGATTGATTAAAGATTTTATCGGAAAGAGCGTGGCTGCCGAGCGGCTTTTGACAGAATGGGATAATCATGTCTTTTTTGAATGGATCATTCATAAATTTTCCGCCCTTCAGCCGATTCTGCTGCTGATATTGATTATAACCGTCCTCTATGCGGTCCTGTCCCTCTTTCTTAAGGGAGGGATATTGTCTGTTTTTGCAGTCCGGGCCGGAGAATCCCGGAAAATTTCAGAGCGCTGGTGCCCCCGCTTTTTCCATGGAGCCGCAAAATTCTGGTGGCGTTTTTTCCGTCTGTTTATTTATTCCTTGATATTTTGGGCGATTTTTCTTGCGTTTATGTATTTGCTTTCGGGAGCAGGCCGGTTCATATCCAACGGAGGGCTCAGAGAACAAACCGCCTTTGTTTGGTTCTGGATTCAAGCGGGGATAGGGATATTTATAATATTTCTGATCATGATGATTCTTGATTATGCCCGCATTCGAATTGTGCTGGAGGAATCCAGGAAAGTTTTTCTCTCGCTCTTTAACGCGGCCGGTTTTGTGTTTTCCCGCTTCGGGAGAACCCTGGCTCTTTATTATCTTCTGACATTGACCGGAGTTGTTCTCTTTTTGATATACTGGAAATCTGCCGGTATGATCAAAACCGATGCGGCGGAGGGCATTTGGCTGGCTTTTATAGCGGGACAAGTCTTTATCGCCGCGCGGCAATGGCTGTTGATGTCTTTTCAAGCCGGCCAGCTGGACTTATATCTCCAGTCCCGAAAAGAAAAAAAGATACCCCCCCAACCGCCTGAGACGAAAAGTTTTGAGGAGGAAGACGAGTCCGGATTTGAAAAGCCTTTGGACGATACCTGGGATGTGCCGCTGGAAGACAATCCCAAAGAGAACAGTGAATAAATCATGTCTAAGGCGGACGGCACGCCTCTCAAGAATAACATCCCTTTTTCTGAAAAACTGCCCGAAAGATTAAAGAAAGCCGGAACCCGGCGGACTTATCAAAAAGAAGAGTTCCTGTTCCATCCCGGAAGCGCGCCTAAAGGAGTCTATTTTGTTCATACCGGCGAAATCCGTGTTTTTGATATGGATGCTGAAGGAAAGGAACTGGAAGTCACCCGTCTGAAGAGCGGGGAGTTTTTTGGTGAAGCCTTGGTGTTCGCGTCGGATTCGGTTCCGTTTTATGCCGAAGCCGTCAAAACATCTCAGGTCCTGATTTTCTCCTCCCATTCCATAAAAACCCTGATTGACCGGGATCCTGAGATCTCCCTTTTCTTTTTGAAACTTTTGGCACAAAAATGCCTGCTTTTGAACCAGCGGGTCCGTTCTCTGGGATTAAAAACAGTCCGGCAAAGGCTTATTCACCATCTTTTAACCCGTTGCGCGGGAAATAAGAGCTGCCGAATCGATCTCAGCATGAACAAAGGGGATTTGGCCCGTCTGCTGGGGACGGTTAATGAAACCCTGTCCCGGAATCTCCGGCAGCTCCAAGAAGAAGGCTTGATCCGGGTGGAGGGAAAGCTTATTTTCGTTAATAACTGCATCCGATTGCGGCAGGAACTTCCC
This sequence comes from Candidatus Aminicenantota bacterium, assembly GCA_046483285.1. GTDB lineage: Bacteria > Acidobacteriota > Aminicenantia > Aminicenantales > Aminicenantaceae > CAYRTV01. The sequence continues at coordinate 35,602 of JAWODN010000010.1, forward strand.
CAATGACCATTCTTTCGTAATTTCCCACTCTCCGCCGGCCATGAAATCAGTTCCGCCGGGCCGGTCCGAATCTCACCTCATCCGCTTTGCTTCAGGGCATTCGCGGTGAAGGACCCCTGCGTCATGCCCTGCGCCTCGCATCTGCGGCCATCCCGGCCCGCTCATCATCCAGGTTTGATTTTTGACTTAAATCAAAGAATGCCGGATCCAATAGCATTATTTTATACTTGAACCAGAGAAGCGGATAAAAAGGAGAACAAGATGGCATTAAGGAATATCATTGAAATAGATAGGGACAAATGCACCGGGTGCGGGGAATGCACCGCCGCCTGCGCTGAAGGAGCCCTGGAATTGGATGAGGAAGGAAAGGCTGTTTTGGTTCGGGAAATCTATTGTGACGGATTGGGCGCCTGTCTTGACGTCTGCCCGGCAGGAGCCCTGAAAGTGGAGAAAAAAGATACGGCTTCCTATGATGCAGAGGCCGCTTATAAACACGTTTTAAAGACCAAGGGAAAAGAAGCCCCCGGGAAAATTCATGGGATCTCTCCTCAGCCGGAACCGAATGAAGGCATGCAAGGATGTCCGGGAAGCCGGGCTTTGGATGTCAATAGAAAGCCGACCCCCGGTGCTGAACGGCAACAATCCAGGTCCGAGCTCAGTCAATGGCCCATTCAGCTTCATTTGATTTCTTCCGACGCCCCCTATTTCAATAACGGCTATCTGCTGATCGCCGGTGACTGCACCGCGTTTTCCATGGGCGGATTTCACTCCGAGCTCCTCAAGGGGAAAAAACTCATCATCGCCTGCCCCAAGCTGGACGATTCACGCCATTATGTTGAAAAACTTGCCGCTTTGATAAAAAATCAGAACATCGCAGGCCTGACTGTCGCCACCATGGTGGTGCCGTGTTGCTCCGGTCTGGAATTTATGGTGGAAAGTGCTCTCCAGAAATCCGGGAAAAGAATTCCCCTGAGCAAAGTCAAAATCAGCATTGAAGGAGATGTGTTCAAAGAGGCCGGCGGTTAAAACAAGTTCTTTTTTCTCCGTCCTTTCCAATCCCTGATATTGGTGAAAACGGAAGCGGTGAAGGCTGAGCCCAATCCCGCAACCGCGGCGGCATCAACCAGGCCGGCGTCCACATCCATTCCGGTAAAGGTTTCCACCAGAAATTTGATATACGAATGCGGCATATAGTGGTGGCCCAGCCGGCTGCGGACCTGCCAGTGCCAATCCGTGGAAGGACAATATCCAAAACCGTACCAGATCCCTAAAAAAAACCAGGAAAAAGCCGTAAGAAACAGGACCAGAAGATTCAGCTTCCGGGTCCTGCGCCATATCCATCCCAAAAGATTAAACAGAATCAATGCGCTGTGGAAAACAAAAAAAAATTTATCCAGGATTTGGAGTATCAGTTCATTCATTTAACCTGGGCTATTAAGACATCCGCCATTCTTCGGATAAAAGCCGGGTCTGTCCCGCAGCATCCTCCGATGATATCGGCTCCGTTTTCAATTATCGAGCGAACATATTGAACGTATTCCTCCGGTGACTGAGTGTACTGGACCGATCCGTTTTCACCGGGAACAGGCTGTCCCGCATTGGCCTGGGCGATCAATGGAGAAGGGGTTTCCCTGCGCCATTTTTTGATCAAATCCGCCATGCCCTTGCTGTCCAATGTGCAATTGGCCCCGAAAGCCGGAATATCATTTTCTTCCAATACCCGGGAACATTGTGTCAAGCTGTTTCCCATGATGGTGAAAAATCCGCGAGGGGTTTGATTGAATGTCATAGTGATAAAAATTTCTCCGGCAAAATGTCCCCGGGCGCCCCTTAAAGCGCACAAAGCTTCGTTCAGGTCATATTGAGTCTCAATCAGCAGAAAATCCACGCCGCCGTCCCCAAGCCCCCGCACCTGCTCGGCATACGCTTCCTCAAATTGTTCCGGGCTGTAGCCGCCGTAAGGTTTGAGAAATTTCCCGGTCGGCCCCATACTCCCCCCCACCCATTTTCCTTTCGGGCAAATCTCTTTGGCCAGACGGGCCGATTTGAGATTTATGTCATAGCATTGCTTTTCCAGCCCATAAGAAGAAAGTTTAACGGCGTTTCCGCCGAAGCTGTTGGTTAAAACCGCATCCGATCCGGCGTCGAAATAAGCGGAATGGATGCCCCTGACTTGATCCGGCTGGATATCATTCCACTGCTCCGGACACGCTCCCTGGGGGAGACCGCGCTTGATCAATTCACTGCCCATGCCTCCGTCTAAAAGCACCGTCCTTTTCTTGGATAGTTCCAGAATTGAAGCGGTCATTTGATATCTCCTCATTCTGACTATATCCCCGCACCCAGGAAAAGTCAAAACGGCATGACAAGTCCTTACAAAAGGATTAAAATAGAGTCTTGTGGTTCATACAAAAATCCGGCCCCAGGTTTTACTGCACATTTGCTGTGCGCCGGATTCCACTACTGTTGTTGAACGCCTGCGCGAACATTACCGCGTGACAGGGTATTTCCATAACCCCAATATCGCCCCTCCCCAGGAATATGAGAGACGAAGCCGGGAGGCCTGCGAGGTGGCGCGCCGCATGGGGTTTCCCATCATTATTCCGGCATATCACCCGGAAAGCTGGTATGATTATATCAAAGGGCTGGAAGACGAGCCGGAAAAAGGCCGCCGTTGTGAGCTCTGTTTCCGGTTCAATCTGCGGGCTGCAGCCGGGAAAACACGGGAATTGAAAATACCGGATTTCACCACCACATTGACCATATCTCCCCACAAAGATTCTCAACTGATCATCCGGATCGGGAAAGAAGCGGCAAAAGAATTCGGAGTTAATTATCTTGACTTCGATTTCAAAAAAAAACATGGATTTCAGCGCAGCCTGGAACTGTCTCGACAATTCAGCCTGTACCGGCAGAATTACTGCGGCTGCCGTTTTTCCATGCGAAACGAAAAATCATCATGATTTTCAAAAAAAAGGGAAATTCCCGGGCGTGAACTCATTTATTGACCCCTTTGCGGGGATATGATAAATCTGAAAAGAAGTGAAGAAATTCAGCGATAAGGAGGTCGTCATGAAAAAATTTGTCTGCATTTATGTCACGGTCATCTTTTTTCTTTTCGCAGGAACGGTTCTGACTGCGAAAGCAGATGAATCTGAAATAATGGACATGTTGTCCGGAATAAAAGCCCGCAGCATTGGTCCTGCAGGTATGAGCGGCCGTGTGGCGGCCGTAGAGGCGGTTATCTCCAATCCGAATATCATCTATATCGGCGCGGCCACCGGCGGGGTGTGGAAATCAGAAAGCGGCGGTATGAATTGGACTCCTGTTTTTGACGACCAACCCGCCTCCAGCATCGGCTCTATCGCTGTTTTTCAACCCAATCCATCCATAGTGTGGGTGGGAACCGGAGAGGGAAATCCCCGCAACTCCGCCGGAGTCGGTTACGGGCTGTTTAAAAGCCTTGACGGGGGAGACAGCTGGACGCATCTGGGGCTGGAAAAGACCGAGTGCATCCACCGCATTGTTTTGGACCCGGAAAATCCCGAAATCGCTTATGTGGGAGCGATGGGAACCGCCTGGGGGGAAAATCCGGAGCGGGGCGTTTATAAAACCACGGACGGCGGCCGGACCTGGAAAAAAATCCTTTTTGTGGATGAAAAAACCGGATGCGCTGATCTTGTTATGGATCCAACCAATCCCCGAAAATTGTTCGCCGCCATGTGGGAATACCGGAGATGGCCATGGTTTTTTAAATCCGGAGGCCCCGGAAGCGGTCTTTATGTGACTCATGACGGCGGTGAAAACTGGTCCCGAATCACTTCCCGCGACGGCTTGCCTGAAGGAGAATTGGGACGCATGGGAGTGGCCGTCTCCCGCAGCAATCCGGATGTTGTTTATGCTTTGGTGGAGGCCGAAAAAAACGCTTTGTGCCGTTCGAGCGATGGCGGCCGCACCTGGGAAATCGTGAATGATTCCGGTAATATCAATCCCCGCCCCTTCTATTACTGTGATATCCGGGTTGACCCGGAGAGAGAAAACCGCATCTACAGCCTTCATTCCCGGCTGGTGGTCAGTGACGACGGAGGCCGGTCTTTTGACCGGATCGCCAGCGGTGTCCATGCCGATCATCACGCCCTGTGGATAAATCCGGAAAACCCGGAACTCCTGATTAACGGCAACGACGGAGGAGTGGCAATCAGCTGCGACAGAGGACAGACCTGGCGTACGGTTAAAAACCTCCCTCTCGCTCAATTTTATCATATAAATATTGACATGCAGCGGCCGTATTATGTTTATGGCGGGATGCAGGACAACGGCTCCTGGCGGGGACCGGCATACACCTGGCAGCAGGAAGGAATCAGAAATTATCATTGGATCAATGTCAGCGGGGGAGACGGATTCGGCGTGCTGAATGACCCGCAGGTTCCTGAGATAGGTTACTCCATGGCTCAGGGAGGATATCTCATGCGGTTCAATCTCGCCACCGGTGAAACCAAGTTTATCCAGCCCCCTGATCCTGCAGATACCAAGCTTCGTTTCAACTGGAACGCCGGTATCGCCATAGACCCCCTGGACCCGTCTGTTCTTTATTATGGAAGCCAATTTTTACATAAATCCACAGACCGCGGAAACTCATGGTCGGTCATCAGTCCTGATCTGACCACGGATGATCCGGAAAAACAAAGGCAGGCCCAAAGCGGCGGATTGACTCTGGACGTAACCGCCGCTGAAAACCACTGCACTATCCTGACCATCGCCCCCAGCCCGGTGAAAAAGGGTATCATATGGGTCGGAACGGACGATGGAAACGTCCAAGTCACTCAAGACAGCGGGCAGACCTGGACCAATGTGACGGAAAATATCAAAGGACTTCCCCCAAACACCTGGTGCCCTCATATTGAAGCTTCCGCATTCGACGCTTCCATCGCCTATGCCGTTTTCGATGACCACCGCCGCAGCAACTGGGAAACATATGTGTATAAAACCACCGATATGGGGCGAACCTGGCGTTCTCTGAGCCGAAATGATCCCGCCAAAGGAACCGGAGCGGTTTGGGGTTTCGCTCACGTTATAAGAGAGGACCCGGGGGAAAAAAACCTTCTTTTTTTAGGAACGGAATTCGGCTTATGGGTCAGCTTCAACGGTGGAAATCAGTGGCATAAATGGACGCACGGGATTCCAACAGCACCGGTCCGGGCACTGATCGTTCACCCCAGGGAAAACGATCTCATCATCGGAACTCACGGACGGTCGGCTTATGTTATAGATGATATACAGCCGCTGCGGACCCTGTCTGAAGTGACGGAAAAAAAGCCTTTGCATGTTTTTCCTGTACCCGATGCCTATATTTATCATTCCCGGCACCGTCAGGGCTATAACTCTCCCGGGAACACCATGTTTTCCGGAGAAAACAAACCGGGCGGAGCGTTGGTTTCATATTTCTTCCGTCCTCTTGAAAAAGAAGAAAAAGAGTCCCAGCCGAAGGCGGCCATCGAAATATTGGATTCATCCGGCCGGATGATAAGAGAAGAGGAAAGCTTCTGCCATGAAGGTGTCAACCGCTGGATTTGGAACTTGAGGACAGAGGGATTTCGTTATCCCAGCCGGGAAGAATCAAGGGAAAGAGGACGGTCTTCCGGCCCGGAGGTGGTTCCCGGCCGGTACACCGTTAAAATTACCATTGGAGACATCTCCGGCGCTCAAAGTGTTGCCGTCAAAGCCGATCCCGCACAGGATATCCCCTTGTCATCACGTCAAGAAAAATTTGAGACTTTGGTGGAGTTTGGGAAGAAAGTGGAAATCCTGACTGAAGCTGTTGACCGGGTTAAATCCACACAAGAAAAGATTGATCTTGTTTTAAAACAATTGAAATCAGGGAAATCAAACAACACTCAAGACATGGTTCAGAAAGCCGGTGACGTCAAGAAAATTTTAAACAATTATCTGGAAAACATATTCGGGCCTCAGGATGTTCAGGGCATTCCGGACCGGAGCCGCTTTCTCCTCAACCGGATCACCGCTCCCATGCGGGCGCTAAGTTCAAGCTATGACGCTCCTTCTCCAGCAGACCGGGCCCGCCTGGAACAGTCATATGCGGCTCTCCAGGAAGCTTTAGATGAATTCAACCGGATTTACCGGGAACATGTGATTCCATTCACTGAAGCGTACGGCCGGAGGGATATGACATTGTTCACAGAATTTGAGCCGCTTTCATTGGAGTGGACACCAAAGAAAAAATAAGGTTCTAAGCTTTTGCATCAATATATGTTGTTGATTATAATATATTTATGCAATCTCTCAATGAAATATCCGGCCTGCCTCCTTGCGGATTTTGAATATAATTTTCAATTGAGCTATGATTTATTAATGGAAGGAAATTGTTCCGGCTATCTATCCTGAATGATGAGCGGGCTGGGATATCCGCTTTTTACGTATAGATCGAGCAGGCTGAATATGATGAAATTGAATTCAAAAAAAAATGTGGACCCATGGATCCACATGCCCGAAGACATCCGCAAGGGATTAAATTCAAATCAAAAAACCATTCCCAGCAAATACTTCTATGACCAGCGGGGCTCACAGCTTTTTGATCAGATCTGTGAACTCCCGGAGTATTATCAAACCCGGACAGAAAAATCCCTTCTCCATGAACATTCACCAGCGATCGTTCGCTGGACCCGCGCCCGGGAAATATTCGAACTCGGCAGCGGGACAGCCATGAAAACCCAGGTTTTAATTGAATCGTTTTTAAATGAAAATTCAACTATGACCTATAAACCCCTGGACATCAGCATTTCAGCGCTTCAGGAAGCCAAGTCCCGCCTTCAGTCATACTCCGGTCTGTGCATAGAACCTCTGGTGGGGGATTATACCCAAAATTTATCCTGTATTTCCCCGGATGAGTCCTGCTTGGTTTTGTTTTTGGGAAGCACCATCGGCAATCTCCTCCCGAATCAGGCCCACAGTATGATCGCATCCATTTCCAGCCGCTTGAATCCCGGGGATTGGTTTTTACTTGGCGTTGATTTAATAAAGGACCCTGAAATAATCGAAGCGGCTTATAATGACAGCCGGGGAATAACAGCGCAATTCAATAAAAATATACTTAATGTGGTCAACAGCTATTTGGATGGAAACTTTCAAACCAAGGATTTCTCTCACTATGCGTATTTTAACAGGGATAAAAACCAGATAGAAATGCACTTAACCGCCAATAAAAATGTTTCCGTTTATTTAAAAAAAATTGATTTGAATGTTCACATCCGAAAAGGTGAATCCATTCTTACCGAGATCAGCCGCAAATTCAGCCGCCAAAGCGTTAAAATCATGCTGGAAGAGTCAAATTTCCGCTTAAATCATTGGCTGGCCAACGGTAACGGCTGCTTTGCCTTGGCTCTGGCGAAAGCGGAACCGAGGTCATCCCCGTTATGACATCCCAAACATCGGACAAAAAGAACCGCTCCTTTCAGAAAAAACGCGCCATATGCGGAATTTGCCCGGCTGGATGCTGGGTCAACGTCGAACTCAAAAACAGAAAGCTGGTGGGTATTGAGGCGGATGAATCCCATCCCTTGGGGATGATATGCAAGAGGGGAGAGCATGCTCCCGAAATTGTTTATTCAAAACACCGTTTGAAAAAGCCTTTGATGAGAACCGGCCCCAAAGGAACGTTCCAATTTAAACCCATCACCTGGGATCAAGCTTATACCGTCATGGCAGAGCAGCTCAACCGGATTAAATCCGAATCAGGCCCTGAGGCTGTTTCAATTTACACCGGCCGCGGTGCTTTTGAACTGTCTCTTTGTGATGTTTTCCAGCCTAAAGATGCGGCTGTTTCTTCAGCTTCCAGTGTTTTCTTTCCTTTCGGCTCTCCCAACACTATGGGGGTGGGGGCTTTATGCTATGTGTCTTTTGCCATGATCGCCCCTCATGTCACCATGGGACGGATGCTGATCAACATGTTCACGGATATAGAAAATTCAGATTTGATCCTGGTTTGGGGGGCGAACCCTTTCACGGATTCTCCCCCCTTAGACATGGCCCGGTTGGAATCCGCTTGCCGGCGGGGGGCTGACGTGGTGGTGATTGATCCCCGCTACACGGAAACCGCCAAACGCACCGGAGCCCAATGGATCCCCATCCGGCCGGGAACGGACGGAGCGCTGGCCCTATCCATGGTGCAGGTTCTGTTGGAAGAAGACCTCCATGATGATGGTTTTGCGGAGAAATGGACGGCCGGATTTGATGATTTGTCCCGTTATGTCCAACATTTCCGTCCGGAGCAGGTGGAACCGGTAACAGGGGTGAAGGCTGAAACAATCCGCCGCCTGACACGTTCCCTTGTCCGGGCTAATGGAGCGGCTCCGGTCATGTACACCGGCCTGGAGTATTCCAACTCCGGGATACAAGCCATAAGAGCCGTTCTGACCCTGTTTGCGCTCTCAGGGAATTTGGATGTTCCGGGAGGGTTGTGCCTTTCCATGCCGCACTCTCATTTTCCCATCAACCGTGAAAACATTTTAGCCAACCCCGATCTTAAACACGCGGTCGCCCGGGATAAATATCCCCTTTACAGCCGGTACCGGGGAGAATCCCACGCTTCCGGATTGGTTGATTCGGTATTGGAAGGAGAACCTTACCGCATTCGGTCTCTGATCGTTCATGGAGCCTCCATTCTCACTTCCTGGCCCCAGTCACAAGTTTGGCGGGAGACTCTATCTAAGCTCGATTTTCTGGTTTCCATCGACCGCCAGATGACAGCTGATTGCGCTTATGCGGATATAGTTCTTCCCGCCACCACCATGTTTGAGATCGAGTCCTATATGACCTACGGCCCTATATTCCGGATCCGGGAAAAAGTCATTGAACCGGTAGGGGAGGCCCGCGATGATTACCTGATCATGGCCCATCTGGCGGACCGTCTGGGATACGGACATCTTTTTCCTCAAACCAGAAAGGATATGCTGAAACACATTTTGAAGACGTCGGGATTCACTCTCGAGCAGGTGAGGAAAGCCGGCGGCACCGTTCAAATCGAATCTCCTGTCATGGAATACAAAAAATGGGAAAAAGGAAAGCTCAGACCGGACGGCCGTCCCGGTTTTGACACCCCCACCGGAAAATTCGAGATCCAATCCACCGTTTTGAAAGACTACGGCTACAACCCTCTTCCGGAATATATTGAACCTTCTGAAGGACCGTTGACGTCTCCGGAGATGTTCCGCCGGTTCCCTTTGGTTTTTAATTCCGGAGCCCGGTCGCAAAGTTATTTCCGGTCACAGCATCACGGTATTCCCGGACTGGTGAAGGACCACCCTGAACCTATTGCGGAAATCAACCGGAAAGACGCCGAAGCGCGGGGCATTGAAAGCGGAGATCTGGTTTCCGTCAAAACCGGAAGGGGAGAGGTGCTTTTCAGAGCGCTGGTCTCGGAACATATCAAATCCGGTTCCATTGAATGCAATATGGGAGGCGGCGGACCGGTCGGGCCCGATATGTGGAAAAAATCTAATGTGAACGAATTGACCGATTTAAGCAATTATGATTCGATTTCCGGTTTTCCTGTGTATAAAGCGCTGCTTTGTGATATCAAAAAAGTTTCACAGGGGAAATCACCCAAAGCGGTTCACCGGGAATTCGATTCCCACTCGCAGGTAAAGCTGGACAAGATCAAAAAAACACCTCCGGTCCGTCGCATTTATCTCGACAACAATGCCACATCCGCTGTTCTGCCGGAGATAAAAAAGGCCATGTCTGAATATTTTGACATCTCCCACGGCAATCCTTCCAGCATCCATCAACAGGGGAGGAAAACCAGAGAAGCCATTGAGCAGGCCCGGCGTCAGGTTGCCGCCCTGCTCAATGCCCCTCCCAGGCGTCTTATCTTCACCTCCGGAGGTTCGGAAGCGAATAATCTGGCCCTCAAGGGAATCGCTTTCCGCCATCTTCATTCTTCACGTAAAAACATCATCACCAGTGCGGTTGAGCATCCGGCTGTGCTGCAAACCTGCGCTTTTTTGGAACGCCTGGGATTTGATGTGACATATCTTCCTGTGGATGAATATGGAATGGTTCTTCCCGAAACATTGGAAAAATCGATAAACTCCGGCACTGTCTTGGTTTCCATTATGACCGCCAACAATGAAACGGGGACCATCATGCCGGTACAGGAACTGGCGGCGGTCGCACATGCCCATGGGGCCGTTTTTCACACAGATGCCGTTCAAGCGGCTGGTAAAATTCCGGTGGATGCTGAATGCTGGGAGGCGGATCTTTTGACCCTATCCGGGCATAAATTTCACGGACCTAAGGGAATCGGAGCTCTTTATGTTAAAAAGGGGCTGGAATTGGAGCCTTTGATCCATGGAGGAAGCCAGGAACAAGGATTAAGGGCAGGAACCGAGAATGTCCCTGCCATCGCCGGGATGGGGAAAACTGCAGAAACGGCTCTCAAATATTTAAAAACCATGCCGAAAATCAAACGGCTGCGGGACCGCTTGGAAACGGGAATAAAATCCATTGTGAAGGACGCACGCTTAAATGGCCATCCGGATAATAGGCTTCCCAATACCCTCAATATGATCATACCTAAGTACAGGGGAGAGTCACTGGCTATAGCCATGGATCAAAAAGGCGTCTCCTTATCTTCCGGCAGTGCCTGCAAAACCGGATCCCCGGAACCTTCCCCGTCCCTTTTGGCGATGGGGCTGTCGCCTGAAGAAGCTCATTGTTCAATTCGTTTATCATTGAGCCGTTTGACCACCTCAAAAGATATCCAGTCCGCTCTGAACGCATTTAAAACCGTTGTCGAAGAAATGGCAAGTACGGTTCGGTTTCTCCCATGCAAATAGCCTGGCCTATTCATAAAAAAATGGCGTTGTATTTGTCAATCTTTCATTAACTTCGACATTCATCATTCATAGTAAAAGCACAACCATCACGTTATTCCTTGCCGGTACTTCCTATTTATCGCCATTTTTTTACCCTTCGGGCGGGGTCCTGAGGCCTGCGAATCAGGCCGTGAGGATCTTATTCGGCTTCGTCTACATCCATCCCTTCGAGGACGGAAACGGTCGTCTGCACAGGTTCCTGATGCACCATGCGCTGGCCAGAAGGGGCTTCAGTCCTCCGGGGCTGGTCTTCCCCGTTTCCGCGACCATCCTGGAGCGGGTCGACGAGTACCGCAACGTGCTTGCTTCCTACTCGTCCGCTATCCTGCCCCTCATAAAATGGGAGCCCACGGAGGACGGAAACGTGTGCGTTCTCGGCGAGACGGCCGATCTTTACCGGTTCTTCGACGCCACCCCGCATGCGCGGTTCCTGTACGGCTGCGTGGATCGGACGGTGGAGGAGGTGCTTCCGAGGGAAGTGGAGTACCTGCGGAGCCATGACCGGTTCCTCATGGGGATGGCGGGAATCGTGGAGATGCCGGCCAGGAAGATCGAACTTCTCCTCGAGTTCCTCCGGAGAAACGGAGGCAGTCTTTCGAACAG
>JAWODN010000029.1:0-4804 GCA_046483285.1 Candidatus Aminicenantota bacterium
TTTGGGTCGTTGTCGAACGAATCGATAATCTTTTATTATTTTATTCAGTTCATATAAAGAACTCAGTTCTCTAAACACTTTGTCAATTTTCTTCATTTTCCGCAGCTTTTAGGCTTTTTATATCCACTTTGTCCTGATCAGAATTCCTTTGTCTTTTCATCCAAATGAGATCCTTTTTTGCAGCAACCCGAATAGTCCCATGTTCAGATTCAGCTTTTAAAGCATCCTTAATGATTTGTCTTGATTTTTCTTCATTCGCCGTAATGATATCCAGCTGAAAAATGTCTTCACCATCAATTTTAATAAAACGATGCAAAGTCATATTTACATTTTTGAATGTCCAAGGGCGAGTGGATTCAGAAAAGCCTTCATCTGAAAGCATTAGTTTCAGCCGGTCTATGTCTTCGAGAAAAATTAATATATCTATGTCTTGAGTAAATCGCGGTGTTGCATGAAAGGCTAACGCTACACCTCCGACAATAGCATAAGATAGATTTTCCCTCTCTATATGATTAATAAGTTTTGGGAATTCATCGAAAATATTCACTGCATTGATATTATGCAAGTATCTAAATGATATTACAATGGAAAAATAACCACGATTCCCAGTTTGCAGCTCTCATTTTTCATGAATGGCCCAGGTCAAATTAAAATTTCCTGCGGGATGTCACGCAGGTTAAAGCGGGAGGCCATGGACCGGCAGTAGGCGCCGGCTACCAGCATGGCCAGAATATCGCCGCTTTTAGGTTCCGCCATAGGTATTTCCCGGGCGAAAAGATCACCGGTTTCACACAGGTTGCCGGCCACGGTGATGTTCGGCGGCTCAGCGCAGGTGACTTGCGCGCAATTGACGACCGGGTGTTCCGCGCCGGTATAGATGGCCGGCCGGGGGACGGTCTGCAAAGCGGGAAAGCGGGTAAGGCCTGGGAAAGCGGGGTCGGAAAGCGGGGTCAGACCCTCGGAAATAATTCTAAACAAACAAAATCACACTTAATTATACATGAAATAGGGCCTTAATTGAGCGTTTTCGCCCTCCAAAATGCCGATTTAGAATAAAAGGCGGCCCTGAAAGAGAAGCTAATCAAAAAAGCTAACCGGCCCTTTCCGGCCCCGAAAAGGACGGATTAAGGCCTGAAAATAGGCCCGAAATTATGTTAATTGCCGTGATATCAATATGATCGGGGGGTCCGACCCCGAATACGGCCGACCCCGAATACGGCCGAATACGGAATACGACCCCGAATACGCCGACTGTTCCATCATAAGACCCGCCGGGGAATACCCGATTCCAACCCAATCAGCACCTTGTAATTCGACACCCCGGCCCACTCGGCCAGCTCATCGGCGGTGATGGTTTCCTTGCCCTGGGTGCCGATCAGGGTCACTTCATCCCCGGGTGCGACATCTGAATCCATCCCCAGCCGCGCCTTCATATGATTGGCGGTGATGGTATACAGGACCGGGTGCCTTTTCCCCCGGATGAGCACTTCCGCTTTTCCGGTAAGGGGATACCCGTCCGAATATCCTACCGGGATGACCGCGATCTTTTCTTTCTTTCGGGCTTTGTACTTCCTGAGGTAAGAAGCCGTATCCCCCGGCTTGAGGGTTTTTATATCGGCTACCCGGGATTTAAAAGAAAGCACCGGGCGGAGGGAGAGGGCGTCTTCTTTGCGGGTCCGCTCATTGGGATAGCAGCCGTAAAGCGCGATGCCGGGGCGGACCATGTCGAGATGGAAGGACTCGGGCCCAAAGATCCCGGCGCTGGAGGCGGCGTGGCGGAGGCCGGGGTCTATGCCCAGGGCCGCGGCTTTATTGCTGATCGCCTGCAGCCTCCGGAGCTGGATTTTGTCGAATTCCGGGTCTTCGGTGAGGGTGGTGGACAGGCCGGTAAGGGAGAGGCCTTTAAGGGACGCGGCCTTTTTTATTAGGGGGAGGGCGTTTTGATGGGCAAAGCCCATCCGGTGCATGCCGGTGTCGATGTGGAGGTGGACGTTTATCCGGGCGCTGAGCTTTTCCGCCCGGCGGCTGAATTTATTGATATCCCCGGAATGAAGGAACTGGCTTATGTTGTATTTAACCAGGGTGGGGGTGTTTTCCGGGATGACCGGGCCGAAATTGAATACGGGGCATTTGATGCCGTGCCGGCGCAGAGTGACCGCTTCCTGGATTTTGCACACCATAAGGGCCCCGATGCCGATTCGGTCCAGGGCCTTCCCGAATTCCGCCAGGCCGTGTCCGTAGGCATTCGCTTTTATGACCGCCATTATGGGGACCCGGACTTTCTTTTTAATCCGGCTGAGGTTCCATTTTATGCGGTTGGGGTTAAGCTCGATCCAGGACTCCGGGATGAGGCTTTCCGGGGGATCAGCCCGAAGCGGGGTTTGAAGTGAAGCCAGGGACATGCCGGAAAACAGGATAAAGTCTCTTCTTTTCAGGCTCATGGGTCGCTCCTTTCCCTTTTCTTATCATATTTTGGAAAGGAATTCTTTCTTTGGATTGTCAAGACGTGTTTTTCCATGTCGTCCGGGAGGGATAAAAGCGGGCCGGAAGGGCGGCGGCTCCCTGGGATAACCGGAGGCGATGGGATGCTGCCGGCGGACCGCTTCGCATTTGAGGAGAGAGCCGGGGTTGCGCCCCCGCCCATTAAATGATACAAACCACATTAATGATCATCACAATTTTACAGACCGCACTCGGTTTTTTTGCGCTTTTGTTTGGGACCTTCTTTTTCAGAGACTTCTTGAAAAATAAGGATAAAGTCACCAAAGGCAGATGGCCGGGTTTGCTCGGCGTCGGCTTTGTCACCAATTTTTTCGATACGCTGGGAATTGGAAGTTTTGCTCCGCAAACAGCTTTGTTTAAATTTTTTCACCTGGTGGATGATAAATTCATCCCGGGGACCCTGAATGTGGGGAATACGATTCCGGTTATCCTGCAGGCTTTTATTTTTATCTCCGTGGTGAAAGTCGATCCGGTTACCCTTGTGAGCATGATCGTCGCGGCCCAGGCCGGAGCGGTCATCGGGGCGGGGATTGTGTCGAAACTGCCGGTCAGAAAGATCCAGATCGGGCTGGGCCTGGCGCTTTTGGCGGTGGCGTTTACTCTTTTTGCCGGATTGATGGCGTGGTTTCCCAGCGGGGGCACGGCTGTGGGATTGACCGGGCTGAGTCTTATTATCGCTGTGGCCGTGAGTTTCATTCTGGGTTCTCTGCACGCGATCGGCATCGGCTACTATGCGCCGTGCATGGCTCTGGTCTATTCATTGGGGATGAATCCCCGGGCCGCCTTTCCCATTATGATGGGTTCTGCCGCCATGCTGATGCCGGCGGCCAGCATGAAATTCATAAAAGAAAAAGCGCATGACAGGAAGGCGTCGCTGGCATTGACCGCTTTGGGTGTTGTGGGCGTCATCCTGGCGGCCTATATCGTCACCACTCTGCCGCTTGAGCTTCTCAAATGGGTGGTGCTTTTTGTGCTTATCTATACGGCAATTACGATGTTTAGGTCGGCGGCAGCGGCAGTGAATTCAGCTTGACAGCCTGGCTCTCAATATTTAATTTATTGAAGAGTTTCCTCTAGGGAGGATAGATGATGCCCGCTTCCGTCAAAAAAAAGTTCTGGACGAGTAAACTTAAGGGATGAAATTCTCAATACTATACTGGAATGAAGCTATAGAACCCGGAAAAGGGGATGATTTGTCAATCCGGAATCAAATGTTATGGTTCCATGGCAGCCGGCTTTACTGCCGGCTCGCCCGATGAGATAGTCTGCAAAGTCTCCCTTATGATTGCGGTAATCAGCGAGACTGGCCCATAGAAGATCCTTATTCTCGAATTGGAATTGACTGGTTCTTAAAATATTCTCGAGAACAATGGCAATCTCCTGATTTGAATATCCATAGCCGGTCTCTAATACCCATACCAGCTCACACATGACAATATCCGCAATGAAAAAGACATGTCCTCCGGACAATCCTTTCTCAATCTCTTGAACAGCCTTCCTGGATTGACCGGGATCATCCTGAGTGAGGTATCTAACCAGAATATTTGTGTCCAGCCCGATCATTTGGATTTTCCCGCCCTTTTTCGAACCGCTTTTTCCATTTCTTTAAGAGAAACAGGCTGGCGTCCCGATTCTTTCAATTGTCCCTTAAGCTCACGGACATCCAATGTAACAGGCCGCAGATAGACCGCCCCATCCTCCCGGATGACGAAATCGATTTTATCTCCCGGATTAAGATGCATATAATCCCTGATCTTTTTGGGCACAACACATTGTCCTTTTGTCGTTAAAGTTGATTCAACCATAGCATTATTTCTTACCATATTATTTATTTCTTACTTTAGCGTAAGACTTTGAGTATTAAATGTCAAGAATACACTGAAAGATTATTCAGAATTTTCGATTAGACGGTCGCGCTTCATTCGGCGAAGCAGTCTAAGATCCTCACGGTCTGCTCCGCAGACCTCAGGATGACAGCTGTGGCATATCCTTCCCCAGACCGGTCATCACCTCGTAATTCGATACCCGGCCGCGGTCACTGTCCAGAGCCTTGGCTTTATCGCAGATTGACGACATCCCGGACAGCAGAATAAAATCGCGTCTATTGCGGTCTATTGAGTGTCGCTGGATTCTCCGGACGTCCATCCTTGGCTTCCGGCATGGAGCAGCGCATTGAACACAAAGGCATAAACACCGTGATTGGTGTCCCGCCAGAACGGGTTGAAGGTGAAGAGGACCCCGATTTCAATCCACATCGTCACTTCTGGCCCCTCCAATCAAAAGATACAAAACGGCCATGCGC
>JAWODN010000115.1:0-11464 GCA_046483285.1 Candidatus Aminicenantota bacterium
TGACTTCCATTGTCCCAGACCGCAGCTAGGGGATGGGCGCTTCCGGCGCCGGCATCCTGACTTGCCAGGAAATAAAGTCCGTCCCGGAACGCACGGTTGAGAATATTCTTGAGCTCCTTTTCTTCATCCGCTCCTTCAGGGAAATCCTGATAGCCGTAAGCGATAGAGACTATATCCCATTCGCCGATTCCCTCCGCGTAGGCATGGGATAAATCAATCCGGCCGTGGTCATCCAGGCGAATCAAAGGATGAGGATAATCCATCACGGAAGCCCGGTCATTGACACTAGAGGCGTAATTATGTCCCAAGCCCAGGGTATGGCCGATTTCATGCGCGGACAGCTGGCGGATGCGGGCAAGGGACATCTCCAGCACTTCTTGAGAGATTTCCCGGCCCTCCCGGTAATCCGCGGTCAACCCTTCCGCGATCAAATAATCCTGGCGGATGCGGAGCGCACCCAGGGCCACATGACCTTTCAGAATCTCTCCCGTCCGGGGGTCGGTGACCGAAGCACCGTAGGACCAGCCGCGGGACGAACGGGGAATCCAGTTGACCATGTTGTAGCGGATATCCATGGGATCGGCGCCTTCGGGAAGAATTTTCACCTGAAAAGCATTCCTGTAGCCGATGGCTTCAAACGCCTGGTTCCACCAGCTTCCGCCTTCCCGCAGAGCAGTGAGGATCGGTTCCGGGCATCCCGGATCAATATAATACACGATAGGCTCCACCGGATCGCTGACCTCTGCAGCCGGATCTTTTTTGGCCAGCCGGTGACGGCGGATAAACCTCTGGGCCAATGATTTTCCTACCGGCGCCATGAAATCCATATAACTGAACGCGGAAAAATTAGACCGGGGGTCATATATCCTGGGTTTGTATCCGGGCTCGGGAAGCTGAATAAAGGAGTGGTGCTGGCGCAGAGTGACCGCTCCGGGATCAGGGGCCACCCTGAAAACCAGGCGCGATGGGCTATCGGAAACAAAAGTCAAAAGACTTTCCATTTCGGTGTTTTTGGGAAAATTTTTGGTGTTGGGTTTATAGACCGCAGATCGGGCCGGGTCGAGCCGGTAGCGGGCCTGACTGCTCCTCTCCAAAGATTGAGCGGCCCGATGGGCGTCATGGAGGAGGAACGGAGTGGCATCTATCAAAATTCGCCCGTCTGTCTCCGCGGCCACAGTGAAACTCCATATGACCGAACGCGCAAAGGCATCCTCCACCGCCTTTTTCTCCGCCGGCGATCCCCCCTCAGCCCGGAAATCATAATTGGGCTGCATAAGCATAATCTTGGGGCCGGCGCGAAGAAATTTGACAATACGTGTTCCGCCTAACTGATTGCGGTCCAGTCCGATTTGATTGGATCCCAGTCCGGCGGGCAGGGAATGGACATACAGGAACTCCGTATCAAAATTATCGATTTCCATCCATAATTTACCGGCGTCATGATCCCAGTACATAGTAAAATAGCCGGGCATTTTTTCCATACCGGCGGTTTTCTCGCCAATAGAAGGCAAGTCCGCCGCCCCGGCTCCGCAGACCAAAACCATAACCGATATCATAAGACTGAAATATTTTTTCATGTCTCTCCTCCTTATCTGACCTACACCTTAACCTGATCTATTCTAAAAAAATTGCGATGTTTTTGCCATCTCTTTCTTATCAGCGGTAAGCATGGTTTTTAATGAAAGATCAAATGGAACGTTTTTCATTTTTTTAATTGTTATTTTAATCGCAATTTTTTTTACCCTTCGGGCGGGGTCCTGAGGAGCGAAGCGACGTCAGGATCTTAGACGCCTCCGTTCTTTACAATCTATCCGTCTAAGTTTGTCACGGCCTGCTCCGCAGGCCTCGCAATAAAACTTTGTTGCAGGGCATTCGCGGTGAAGGACCACAGCGTCATGCCCTGCGCCTCGCATCTGCGGCAATCCCGGCCCGTGAATACGCCAGGATCGAAGGCTAAATCTTCAAGGTCGCTTCAGCCACACCTGAATTCCATAAAGCCGTAACAACCTCTTTCCGTTAATTAATCATAGCTCAAGTGGAATCCCTATTCAATCGGATGTCATTCACAAATTCGATTTCGGAGGCGTCCGGGTCGGACTTGAAAACGATATGGAAGTGCGGGCTGCTTATCAGGAAATTCGGCAGTCTGCTCTCAACCGCAACCCGGAAGCCCGGATCAAAGGCATTTTAGTTGAGGAGATGGCCGGAAAATGCGAAGAAGTGATTCTGGGCGTGAGCAACGACCCCCAGTTCGGGCCTATATTAATGTTTGGACTTGGCGGTATTTATGTGGAGGCCCTGGAGGATGTAACCTTCCGCCTGGCTCCGGTAACCGGACTTTCCGCCCGCCGCATGATCACCACCACCCGCACTTATAAAATTCTGGACGGGTACCGGGGAGGCCCGGTCTATGACATCCCCGCCATTGAGGACTGCCTGAAACGGCTGCCCCAGCTGGCTGTGAATTTCGACTAGATCCGCGAACTGGTGGATATCAATCCTCTCATCGTATACCCGGAAGGGAAGGGCTGCGCTATTCTCGACGCCCGGATTATCCTTAAAGAAGCTTGATCGATCTTAAATAGTCAGCGATTTCTGTATATCCTTCTTTTTCGGCGATTCCGGCTGCGGTTTCTCCGGAATCAGTGGTGATATGGATATCCGCGCCGTGATCAACCAAAACTTTAACCAGTTCGCCGAATCCTTCTTTGCACGCGACCATCAGGGAAGTTGTTCCGTCGTCGGCCTGGTGATTGACATCCAGACCTTTGGTGATGAGAAATTCCGCCAGCTCGATTTGGTTCCAAGTGCATGCGATCATAAGCCAGGTATATCCCTTATCCTCATCCCCGGATGCAGGAGTGCTAAAATCCGCTCCATGGTTCAATAAAATTTCCAAAACCTTAAGCCGGCTGTTTTCACCTGATGTGCAGATTTTGAATATGGAATTACCCAATGCCGTCATCCCGGTTTTATCGGCCGCATTGACTTCTACCCCATTTTCCAGCAAAAAGGAGACGATTTCTCCGGTTTTATCACCAGTTCCGGCCTGGATTAAGGGAGTGCTTCCGTCGTCGGCGACAGAATTGATGTCCGCACCCTTGTCCAGCAGGAGCTTGACTGTATCGAGATGCCCCCGGTAGCAGGCCACGTTGAGCAGATAACTTCCTCTGACTTTTTCATTGACATTTATACCGCTGTTGATGATTTCCCGCGCTTTCTCATAATCTTTCATATAAACCGCAGCCATCGCTTCTTCTATTCCCTGACTGAATCCAAGTATGCCGGCTGCGATAAGAATCAAAAGAAACAGGAATAGCGCTTTTGCTTTCATAATGATTTCCCCCGATATTACATTTTTTTCCGGACTTTCCTTTCCGGGATGATGGGTTTATCTTTCTTTATGTATACAAAAAAAAGCGAATAGTCAAAAAATTTTTTAATAATAAGGCGTTTTTATTTTTCAGTATAAAAGGTATAATTCCAAAAATTGAAACCGGAATAAGGAGGAGGAATTGAGAAAAAAAGCCGGATTAGCCGTAATTATATGTATTTTGGCTGTTGGTTTTTTATCTGCGCAGAATGGAACCGAACCCATAAGGACGTCGGATCTGTTGAAGCTTAAAACCATGAGCCGTATTGATATTTCCCCGGATGGAAAACATGCGGTTTTTGTATTGACCTCGATGGGAAAAAACAGTAAAGAGGAATTCAGATATTTCCGTCATTTATGAATGGTATAGGATCATTACTGTCTGCGGAACCTCTTCTGGTTGAAATCTCCCAGTATGTTCTATTTATTTTAGGAATAACCGCGGCTTTTTTTCTGCTGTTTATCATCATCCATAAATCCGTCACCGAGTTCAAAGAAAAGCAAAAAATAAAATATCTGGGCCGGTACGAAAGCAAACTCCGGAAATACGTGATTGATGAAGAACCGATCGATTTTTCTGCGAAATCTTCGCTGGAGTATGAAGCTTTGGCTCAGACCGCGATCGAGAGAATTTTTTCCTTTTCCATGAAAGAGGAGCGCGAAAAAATCCATAATATTTTATCTGCGACTTCAGTTCTCCGGCGTTATTTGAAACGAGCCCGGTCTTCTTCATGGATAAAGCGGTTTTATGCCGTGGGAAAACTGGGCTATTTCCAGATGGAAAAACTGCGGCCTTTTTTTCTGGAATTCATCAATTATGAAAAAGTGGATGTGGTTAAAGCTAAAGCCGTGGTGGGGTTAAGCTTAATTGCGGATATTCCTTCCCTTATTCGAATTATCCACGTATTATCCGGGGAGCTGAAGATTTCATCCAAGTACAATGAATACGTGCTGACCAATGCCGTTAAGTCCTTTCAGAAAAGAAGGGAAGAAACCGAATTAATATCTCATCTGAGGGATCTTAAATATGATGAACACATAACCGTTGGCGTAAAAAAAGATATCATCGAAGCCTGCGGTTCCGCTGAATTCAAGGAATCCTTTGTGTTAATAGAAGAATACTGGAAGAGCTTGAATCATAACCCCATAATGCGGATTTCCTGTGTCAGGGCTTTATACCGGATCGAAGATTCACAGGGTTGTTCCATAATTCAAAATGGAGCTCAGGATGAAGACCAAAGGGTTCGGGCTACGGCGGCCCGGGCTCTTTCCATCTGCGGAACTTCCGGAATCCCTTATCTGCGCGAGCTGCTCTATGATTCTTTTTATTTCGCCCGTATCAATTCTGCACGGGCTCTCGCCTCCCTGGGGGAGGCGGGAATAGAGGCTCTGAATGAGGAAAGAGACTCCCGGGACCGTTTTGTCCGGGATACGGTTTCTTACATGCTGGAGAAAGCAGGTTAATATGTTATTCTGGGTGCTGGTGATTTTTCAAGGCATCATTTTCGCTTATTTTATTTTTTTGAATCTGATCTACACCCTTTTCGGATTGATGTCATTCCGCGAAATTAAAAGAAATATCCACCGGGTGACGGCCTTTGATTTGGAATTTGTCCTGGCTAGTCCTTATTACCGTCCCATTTCCATTATCGTGCCCTCATATAATGAAGAAGAAACGATTGTGGACACCGTGAATTCTCTCTTGGCTCTCGATTATCCTCAATATGAGATCGTTCTGGTTAATGACGGATCTACAGACAAAACCATGGAAGTGCTGGAGAAAAATTTTAATCTGGTCCGCCATCCCCGGCCCATAAAAAAAGATCTTTCCCATGAGCCGGTTAAGGATGTGTTCATCTCCCTTAAACATCCCATTCTTAAGGTTGTGGGTAAGGAAAACGGAAAGAAATACGATGCCCTGAATACGGGCATAAACGCCTCTTTGTACCCGGTTATATGCAGTGTGGACGCGGACTCCATTTTGGATTCGGAAGGACTGCTCCGGGCGGCCCGGCAGTTTGTCCGGGATAAAGAGGTGGTGGCCACCGGAGGGATTGTCCGCCCTTTGAACCCCAAGGATGTCGAAGGCCACCGAGTGGTTCAGACCACCACTCCCAAGAATTTGGTGGAAATGTTCCAGGCTGTGGAATATGTCCGAAGTTTTTTAGCCGGGCGAACCTCTTGGAATTATTTTAAAAGCCTGCTGATTATTTCCGGAACCTTTTCTCTTATTAGGAAGGACATCCTTATTGCGGCCGGGGGATACCGAGGTACCATCGGCGAAGATATGGACATTATTGTGCGGATCCATCGGCATGCTCTGGAAAACAACATTCCTTATAAGATTCTTTTTATGCCTGATCCCATTTGTCATACAAAGATCCCCTCCAAACTCAAAGGACTTTTGAAACAGAGAAACCGCTGGCACAGAGGCTTAATCGATAGTTTGATGCATAATCGAAAAATGCTTTTCAATCCCAAGTATGGAAGCGTGGGGATGATCGGATTTCCATATTTTCTATTTATTGAAGCCGGGGGCCCCTTAGTGGAGTTTATAGGTTATGTGGGATTTATCATTTTCTGGGCTACTGGAATGCTTCATTGGACTTATGCGCTCTTTTTCTTTATCCTGGCGTTTTTGTGGGGAATCTGGATCAACCTGGCTTCTATATTTTTGGATAATATTCTTTATAAGCGGTATAAAAAAATAAAAGATATTTTGAAACTTTTTCTATTCGCCTTTCTTGAAAATTTAGGATTCCGCCAGCTTCTGACCTTTGAGCGGCTTCGGGCGACTTTTATGTACCGGAAGAAAAATTGGTAAAGTCTTTTTAATCTCCGGGGATCACCACGCGGTTGCGGCCCTTTTCTTTGGCTTCATAAAGAGCATTATCCGCTTTTTTGACCAGGGATTCGGAATCCTTTTCGGACTTGGGTTTGGAAACCGCGGAAACGCCCAGGCTTAAAGTCATATCGATCTTTTTCCCGTCTGAAAGATGGGGTTTTTTCTCCACGTCTTTCCGTATTCTCTCCGCCACATTACCGGCTTCTTCCAAACCGGTGCCGGGAAGAACCACCGCGAATTCCTCCCCACCGTAGCGCCCCACCACATCGTATTTCCGGCAGGCGGACCGGATTCTCCGGGCGGTGCTTGAAAGAATATCGTCCCCGACGGTATGGCCGTACTCGTCGTTGACGCGTTTGAAGTGATCCAAATCGGCGATTATGAAGGCCACCGGTTTTTTCTCCCGGCTTCCCCGGCTCAGTTCCTCGCGGAGCCTGTCCATTATGGCTCCGTGGTTCAATAAACCAGTGAGACTGTCCGTCCGGGCCTGAACCTTGAGTTCTTCATTGGCGTCTTCCAATGCTTCTTCGGTTTTTTTGCGCCGGGTGATATCCATTTCATTGACTAAAACGTTTTTGAAATTTATACCTGGAGCGAGAGCGATCCGAATAATGTAATGAATGGTATTTCCTTTTAAAGTTTTTCCAACGGTTTCTTCTTCAAAAAAAGATCGGCCTTCCGCAAAAGCGCACAGTTCATTTTTAAAAGTTTTAAACTCTTCCTTGGTGAATTTTTTTTCCAAAGAAAGCAGCTCTTTTTTATCTTCGGCTTCCCATAAGTCAAGAGCGGCAGGATTGATGTCTGAAACCTTTATTTTTTTTGCCGCTTTTTTGACCAGGCCGGGGTGTTTATCAAGGTGGGCCCGGATATCCTTCACCCCCTGAGATGCGAGGTTGTCCAAAAGATCCTTAACCTCTGCAGCGTCCTCATACCAGATGGCAGTGGGAGAGGATTCAAAAATAATGCGGTGCTTTTTCTCGCTCTCCTGCAAAGCCTGTTCCACCCGCTTGCGGGCTGTGATATCACGGCCTACGCCCTGGATGGCATAGGGATCTCCATCCCGGCAAAGAACGGATGTCAAAACTTCCACATAAAGTTCCTCTCCGTTCTTCTTGAGGATGACGAATTCTTCCTGTTCTTTCTGGCGGCCGTATTTTTTAAGTTCTTTTTGGATTTTTTCTGCTTTGGACAGCTGGTCCTCCCGTAAAATGTCATCCAGTCTATAAGATTTTATTTCTTCCCGGGAATAACCCAAACCATCCAATGCGGGCTGGTTGGCGTCCAGAATATTATTGTCCCAGTCGTGGATAAAAATCCAGTCTAAGGACCGGTCGAATACAGCCTTGTATCGTTCTTCCGTTTCATGAAGTTTCTTTTCCGCTTCTTTTCTGTCCGTGATGTCGCGGGCGATTCCCAGGACCGCAGAGGGTTTGCCGTCTTTATAGATAACTGAAGCTTTGGTTTCCGCCCAGACAAAGCCGCCGTCTCTGCGTCTGATTTTATATTCGGTGAGTTCGCTCTGGGTTCCGGTTTTCCGCAGTTCCCATAGGGTTTTCAGCGTTTTGGGGAGCTGCTTTTTTTCCAAAAGCTTGGTGAAGTTCAGAGAAGATATTTCTTCTTTGGTGTAACCCATCCCTTCCAAGGCAGCCGGGTTGGCATCTATGAAGTTCCCCTTGAAATCATGAATATAAACCCAATCCAGAGATTTTTTAAAAACAGCCCTATATCTATCCTGAGCTTGCTTAAGCTTATTTTGATACTCATGTTTTTCCGTGATGTCCCGGCCGATGGCTATGACCTCAAAATGATCCTTGAATTGGATCTTTTTTAAATGAATCTCCACCCGCAGTCTTTGTTCTTTTTTGGTTAAAAAATCCATTTCCAAAAAGGCGGTTCCTTTTTTCCGGATCTGTTTTTGAAGTTTTTCCATCTCGTCCCTGTAAGCCGGGGCGATTATGTTCTTAATAGGCATGTTCTGTAATTCCTGTTTGCTGTACCCCAGTTTCTCACAGGCTGCCTGGTTGACCTCAATGAATTGAGGCTTTTCTTTGGAAATGAAAATCATATCCGGAGCGGACTCCAGAAGCCCGTATAAACGAATGCTTTCCGGGGAAGAATTGAGCGGCATTTTCTTTTTCTCCGTCATAATGCTTATATTTATTATATAGCCTGATCTATTCATAAAAAAATTGCAATGTTTTTGCAATCTCTTTTTTATCAGCGATAAGCATGGTTTTTAGTGAAAAATCAAATGGAACATTTTTCATTTTTCAATTTTTATTTTAATCGCAATTTTTTTACCCTTCGGGCGGGCCGAATCTCACCGCATCTGCTTTGTTGCAGGGCATTCGCGGTGAAGGACCACAGCTTCATGCCCTGCGCCTCGCACCTGCGGCAATCCCGGCCCGTGAATACTTCAGGATAGATTATTTACAGTTAACCGAACCCCAGAAGGAGAAATTCAGGCATTCAGTATTCAGTCGAACCGGAAAACCTCACTTTTCTGTAGAGAGCCAAGCGGTCTTCCGCTATGGATTTCCAGGAGTATTTTTTGGCTTGCTGATGGGCTCTTTGCGAAAGCCGCCGCATTTCTTTATCATTTAGAGAGAGCAGTTCCAGAACAGCCCCGGCGAGCTGACCGGGATTTTCTTTTTCCACAACTTTACCGACTGCGAATGTGTCCGGACCTCCCGTTTTCGTTACCACCAGCGGAGTTCCGCATCCCATGGCTTCCAGCGCCGCGATACCGAATCCCTCGTACCTGGACGGAAGTATGCTTAAACGGGCTATCCTGTGGAATCGGGCCAGGTATTCAAATAACTGATGACCAAGAATGTGAATGTTTTTCCGGGAATACCGCTTGCGGTTTTCTTCATCCATGACATCTTCCAGCTCACCGACGCCGAATACCAAAAAGTGAACCTCGCACTCTTTTTGAATTATTTTATTGGCCATCAAAAAAATATCCACGCCTTTGGTTTTGGATATTTTCCCGGTGAAGGTGACAATAGGGGCATCATCCGGGATATCAAGCCGGAATTCTGCGAGCAGGGATTTCCGGTTTTCATCCCGTGGATAAAAAGTTTTTTGGTCATAACCGTTCCCGGTCACCAGAACTTTTTGAGGAGAAACAGGATAAAGCTCCAGCACTTCTTCCCGGACATGTTTGGAAATGGCAAGGATATATTCGGAATTTTGCGATGCTTCATCTGCGAAGGGGCGCATTCTTTCATCTCTTTTATAACCCAGCTGGTCGCTGTGATGAGCCGCGGATAAATAGGGGCGCCCCAGCTCGTTAACAGCGTATCCCATGGTCCAGATATGCTGGCATTCAATAACATCCGGCTGAAAGTTTTTCAGAATTTTTTTCATTCTTTTTTTGAATTCGTTCATATACAGATTGAGCTGTTCTTTCGAGAGGTCCTTAAAGGTCCAGGCATGGTGATAGTTCCGGGGATGGGGGTCGGGGATGATCAGGGGAAAAGTGTAGAGGCGGGTCCCGTTTTTTTCAACCGGAAAATCCCAAATTTCATAAATTTCAGGATTGCCGTAATATTTTTTCATATCCATGGAATCAAAACCGGAGTCCGGAAAAAAAATTTTAATCTCATGGCCCATTGAAAGCATCTCTCTGCTTAAAGCATCCACTACGGTGGCGCTGCCGGTTCCCCATGGGCCTGTATTGGTGAATAGAATCTTCATTTTTTAAGCTGCTGGCAGTTATCTTCTTTGAACTCAAAACCTTTATCAAATACTTTGAGACATGCTTCTACCACCTTCGGATCATAAAGCTTGCCTTTGTTCTTTTTGATCTCTTCCAAAGCTTTATCAACTCCTTTGGCCGGGCGTTAAGGACGGTGGGATGTCATGGAGTTCACTACATCAGCCACTGCTAATATTCGGGCCTCAAGGATGATTTCGTCATCAGATAAACCGTTGGGATATCCGGAGCCATCCAATCTTTCGTGATGCTGATGCGATATTTCAGCCACTGGCCAGGGAAAGTCGATATCTTTCAATATTTCGTATGCAATTTGAGGATGAAGCTTCACCAGTTTCATTTCGGTTTCGTTCAATGGCGTAAAATATGGAATGCCTCAATGTTTTCCCAGACAATTCTTCCTTTAGCAAGTAGTCCTGAATTCCGTTTTTTATAGCTTCAATACCTTCATTCTCGTGTACGGAATCGGTTAAGACTAAAGTGGTTATATCCGGGATTTGTCGGGTAATCTTTTTTAAGGATTCCAAATCATTAATTTCCGGCACACTCAGATCAATAAGAAATACATCAATTTGGTCCTTTTTTAATAGATCGTAACTATCAGCAATATGCTCAGCTGTTTTTAATTCAAAAGCTTGGTCCCTGGTGGAAGTAAGCATTTCTTTAATACTCTGAGATTCCTGAGAATCATCCTCTACAAGAAGGACTTGAATTTTTTCTTTTTGCACAACTCCACCCTGTTTGTGTCACTGCAAAAAGTATGCCAAATTATATAAATTGTTTATCCTCCGTCGGAATTGTAAATATCATGTGATTCCATTTGAAATTTTTGAAATAAATTCCTATATAAAAAGAATTTATCCGTTTCAAGAGGAAAAATATAAAAAGAAAAAAGATTTACCTTTATTTTTTCTTAACAATTCAAATGTATATTATAAGCGCAACTCCAAAGGATTGAAATTATGCCGAAAAAGAAAGTTTTGTTTTTATGCACCGGGAACACCGCCCGAAGCCAAATGGCCGAAGCCATTCTTAACCATCTGGCGGGGGATCGTTTTGAAGCCCATTCCGCAGGTTTAAAACCCAAAGAAATCCACCCAATCTTCACACATCCATAACATAACTCTGCCGGGATTTTTCTATATTAGATGCGAATCTATAAAGCGGATGGATTGTACATTTGGGGAGATATATAAACGAGCTTTGGCGACTCGGGAATATTGAAAAGACAGTCCGGAGATATTCAAAACCGTCAAGTGCCGGCGCAGCCTCCGGTTTGGATCGGATTCATACAGGCCTTTATGGTGCTGACCGTAAAGATAAGCATCTATTCGAAAGGCAGCCCGGTGTTCCTGGCAAAAAGCTCCGCCGCACCCCGGTATCCGGGAGGGCGGGGATGAATTATCCGGATGAGCTCATCACCCAAAGTCAGAACTTCCGGGGAAAGGATTTCCAGCAAAGCCTCCAATGCGCGCCTCTGCTCCGGACCTGAAACAATACGGGGATTGTCTTGAACATCGCCCCT
>JAWODN010000134.1:0-16954 GCA_046483285.1 Candidatus Aminicenantota bacterium
CGCCTTTCCATTGGAGCCAAACGAACTGGTCCTTGAGAAGCCCGCTCAACCGGGCACTCCGTTTGTCAAGGCGGGCCGAAAATCCGCTCTGCTGGCGGACGAAAGCGGGGCTTTCGAAGCCTGGGCCTATCCTTTGAAACTGATCCGGAATTTTGAGTTCTCTTTTTTCACCGGCACCTCAACCCGCCCCATACACGGAGAGGATATCGCGCATAAAATCTCTCTCACTCCGGAAGCCGCCGTCCTCACCTTTTCCTATCAATCATTCACCGTTAAAGCGGTTTATTTAACACCCGTTCATGAATCCGGTGCGGTGATTCTTCTGCAGGTGCTCTCCAATGTCCCTTTAACGATCGTATGCGGATTCATCCCTGAACTCCAGCCCATGTGGCCGGCCGGCTTGGGCGGACAGTATGCCCATTGGAACGACGAGCTGAAAGCTTACCTCATTTCCGAGCCGACCCGCCGCAATCATGCTTTGGTGGGCTCACCCCTGGCTTCAGGAATATCTTACACTCCGGCCCATATGCTTTCCGATTCACCTAATGAATTTAAAATTGAAATCACTGATCCTTTGCCCTACCGGGACCGGTTTATTCCGGTTTATTTGGCCGGAGGCAAGGGAGAACGCAGCCGGGTCGAAAAAACCTACCGGCGGCTTCAATCCGACCCGGAATCGCTTTACCGGCGGAACGTTAACCACTTTCGGGAGCTCCGTGAAAGCACCCTCCGGATCCGGACTCCGGATGAGGCTTTGAACAAAGCTTTTGAATGGGCCAAAGCCGCTTTCGACCAGTTGGTGGTGGACAATCCCGACCTGGGTTTGGGCCTGGTGGCGGGCCTGGGCGCTTCCGGAAGCGGCGGCCGCCCCGGATTCGGATGGTTCTTCGGCGGGGACGCTTATATCAATTCTTTCAGCATGACCGGCTACGGAGCTCATCATCTGGTGAAGCGGATCCTCTCCTTCACCCAAAAATGGCAGAGGGAAGACGGGAAAATGGCGCATGAATTATCCCAGGCCGCCGGGTATATCGATTGGTGGGAAGAGTATCCTTATGCCTATATCCATGGCGACACCACGCCTTATTACATCACGGCCATGTATGACTATCTCCGGCTCTCCGGAGACCGTGATTTTATTAAGGAGAGCTGGGATTCCCTCCGCAAGGCTTTTGAATGGTGTCTGAGCACGGATAAAAACCAGGACGGATTGATGGACAACCGGGCTGCCGGCCTGGGGGCGCTGGAATACGGGGAATTGACCGGAATCGAAACCGATATCTACATGGGAGCCGTGTGGGTCCGGGCGGCCTTTGCCATGCCTTTTCTGGCTGAAACCGCCGGACAGAAGGATTATATCCCGAAAGCCGCCGGGGTTCACCGGAAGGCCCGCCAAGCCTTCCAAAATAAATTCTGGAATCCGGAGCAGGAATTTTATGTTTATGCCTTCAATGAAAATGATGAACACGTCCGGGAAATCTCCCCTTGGAACGCAGTCGGGTTGATGTGGGAGCTGGGAGAACCGGGAAAAAGCCGGGCATCCCTGGAAAAGCTCAGTTCCTCGGAATTGACCACCGACTGGGGGATCCGCAGCATTTCCAAACACAGCCGCTATTTTCAGCCGCTCAATTACAACTACGGCGCAGTCTGGCCGTTTTTAACCAGCTGGGTGACCACCGCCCTATACCGGCATCATCTGCCCCTCACCGCGTATCCCCTTCTGCAAGCCACCGCTCGTCACACCTATCACCACGCCCTGGGTTCCATAACCGAGGTGTTTTCAGGAGATCTTTTCACCTGGCCTCAGGAAGCCGTGCCTCACCAGGGCTTTTCCAGTGCCGGCGTGACCCTGCCCATGGTAAAAGGGCTGGCCGGACTGGACGGCGACGCCCTGGGAAAAACCGTCACCTTCTCCCCCCATTTTCCAGCTGATTGGAGAGAGGTGAACGTGGAAAACTTCAAGACCGGAAGAGCTGTTTTTGATTTTGACTACCAGCGCGGTTCCGAAGAAATCCGCATTTCGGTCAAATCCGCCCATGCCGCCGGCTACACTCTCCGGCTCCGCCCGGCTCTGGGACCCCTGGCCCGTATCGGCAGCGTCAGCGTGAACGGTCAAGACCACGGCTTCGAAGTTCTCACCGGGCCGCAGGCCGTCCAGCCGGATATAACCGTTTCCGCCGGCGAGGAAACAGAAATCGTCATCCGCTTTGATCCCGGATTCGAAATCATTCCGCCACTGCCGTCAACCCCGGTGGGGGAACCGGACCGGGGATTGAAAATCATCTCTCTGAACAAAGAGGGGAACACTCTGGTTCTGGAGGTGGAAGGCCTGTGCGGGCGGGAATACAGCCTGAAGACGCTGAGGCCGGAACATGTGGTCGAGATTCAAGGCGGAGACATGATTTCAGACCGGCTCACTTTTAATATTCCTGACGGGCCCCGCTGCTCGTTCCGCCGGCACCGCCTGGATATCCACTTGTCTCCGCGATAAAGAAGGACCGGCCCTCCTTTATTCATATCGCCGCTTGATTAAATCTTCCAGGACTTCCTCCCCGTTTAATGGTTAGATCCGGAAGCTGTAGCGGTAAGGCCGGCACATCCGTCCGGTTGCCGGTCTCCTGGGGGCGGATGTAGGGATGAATCCATGAATCCACCGGCCCTTTCCTCATTCAGGTTTTCAGAAAACACGCCGCATTTTCCAAAATTGACTTCTCGTTCCTTCTCAAGATAGACTAAAAGCATCATCGTTTATGCGGCCAAGGAGGATGCTATGCCGAATGCTTTTATCCCGGGAAAAAAGGTTGAAGTTCCTGATATCCCCTATAAAAATCAAATCACCCTGCCGGCGGAACAAACCGCCATGATTGTCGTGGATATGCAGAATGACTTCGTCAGAGAGAAGGGGAAATTGACCGGGCCCCATGCGGAAGAAACAATCCCCCGTATCGCCTCTCTGCTGAAAAGGGCCCGCGGAAACAGTGTCCGGGTGGCGTACTCCCAGGACACCATGTTCAAAGACGACCCCGAGTTTGATATCTGGGGAGAGCATTGTCTGATCAACACCTGGGGCTGGGAAATCATAGATGAACTCAAGCCGCGCCGGGGCGAAAGAGTGGTCCGGAAAAACCGGTATGACGCTTTCTACGGCACCTGGCTGGATCATTTTCTCACCCGCATTTGGAAAGTGAAACATCTGGTGGTTGTGGGAACGGTCTCCAATATCTGCGTTCTTCACACCGCGGCTTCCGCCGGTCTCCGGTGGTTCCATGTGGTGATACCGGCCGACGGCATATCGGCCTTAACCGAATTCGATCAGGCCTTGACCCTTCGCCAGGTCAGCTCTCTTTACAACGGAGACGTGCTGAAATCGAGTGAACACATCCAATTTAAATAAAATAAGTTTTTGCCATGGAACCTATAACCAATCATGTCCTGTTAACAGATCTTTATGAGCTGACCATGGCGGCGTCCTACCTGGATCACCATATGAATGAGACCGCCACCTTCAGCTTGTTTGTGCGGGAATACCCTGACGGCCGCGCCTATTTTGTCAGCGCGGGACTTCGGGATGTTCTGGATTTTCTTGAAAATTTAAAATTCACCCAGGAAGACCTGCATTACCTGGAAAGCACCGGTTTTTTTTCCTCCGGTTTTCTCTCCTATCTGGAAAAATTCCGCTTCACCGGCGATGTCCATGCCATGCCGGAAGGCCGTCTGTTTTTCACCAATGAACCCATTCTGGAGGTCACCGCTCCCATGATCGAAGCCCAGCTGGTGGAAACCTTCATCATCAACGCCATGAACATGCAGAGCCTCATCGCCACCAAAGCGGCGCGCTGCGTTCATGCGGCCCGGGGCCGGAGTCTGGTGGACTTCTCCCTGCGGAGAACACACGGCATCGATGCCGGCATGAAGGTCGCCCGATCGAGTTACCTCGCCGGATTCACGGGCACCAGCAACGTCATGGCCGGAAAACTTTACGGAATTCCCATTTCCGGCACCATGGCTCATTCCTACATCACCGCTTTCAAGGAAGAAACCGATGCGTTCCGCGCCTTCGCCGAATCTTTTCCGGGCAATTCCGTGATGCTGGTCGACACCTACGACACCCTGGAAGGCACCCGGAAAGCCGCCGGAGTGGGGCAGGAAATGAAAAAGCGCGGCCAGGACCTTTCCGGCATCCGCCTGGACAGCGGCGACATGGCCACGCTCAGCCGCAAAGCCCGTAAAATCCTGGACGACGCCGGGCTTAAAAAGACTCAAATCTTCGCCAGCGGAGGGTTTGATGAATTCAAAATCCGCAAAGTCCTGAAACAAAAGGCCGCCATCGACGCCTTCGGGGTGGGAACAAAAATGGGGGTATCCGCCGACGCCCCTTATTTTGACATGGCCTACAAGCTGGTTCAGTATGCCGGGCGTCCGGTGTTGAAACTCAGCACCGGGAAAAAGACCCTCACCTCGGAAAAACAGGTTTTCCGGTTTACCGGAAACAACGGTGAGTTGGATCATGATGTCATCGCGCTGCGCAGCGATAAAATGGACGGCGAGCCTTTGCTGAAAACGGTGATGAAACAGGGGGAAATCACCGGTCCCCTCTCCTCTCTATCCCAAACCCGGGACCTCTTCAAAAATGAATTTTCCCGCCTTCCGGATAAATATAAATCCCTGGATGACCCGGCTGAGTACACGGTCCGTCTCTCCCCCCGAATGGAAGAGATGCAGAAAAAAACCGAATTCAAAGCGCGTAAAAAGGAACTGGGGGAAAGTTAAGGGGTGGTAGCGCTACGGGGATTCGAACCCCGGTTTGATGGCTGAGAACCACCCGTCCTAGTCCCCTAGACGATAGCGCCACCTTGGATCTTGGTTTGACAAAAAATATCAGATTCCATTACTTGTGTCAACCTGGCAGATACACGGGCGGGGATTGGCAAAAACATCGCCATATTTTTATGAATTCATCATGAGTATAATACACCGCGAACCATGACAATGATCCCAATGTCATTCCCGGACCGGAGCACTTTTAAGTCTGTCATTCCGGGGCACGCCATGCCTTTGAGTGTGTCATCCCGCGGTGCGAAGCACCGAGGGATCCCTTACTGCTTCGTCTTGCCGGTGGGTCCCGCTTTCACGAAGCAGAAAGGGATTGCCACGCGGCCTCCGGCCGCTCGCAATGACAAAGGGGCAGAAAGGGATGGCCACGCGGCCTCCGGCCGCTCGCAATGACAAAGGGGAAGGAAGGGATTGCCACGGCTTGCTGGCGCAAGCCTCGCAATGACAAGGGGCATGTCTTCCCGGGGAGCGGAGCGACGAGGGATCTGTGAGTGCCTCGGCTAATGAGTCAGAATCGGCTCAACAGACGAAGCCGAATCAGATCCTCACGGCCTGCTTCGCAGGCCTCAGGATGACAGCGGAGCTGTCATTTTCTAAGCAATAATAAGCCAGGGGATCAACCCCCGCTGTCCGGGTCCACATGAATCAGGATATTGGACGGCTGCGGGATCACCTCACGGATTTCATTTTCGATCCGGGCGGCAATCCGGTGGCTTTTTTTCACCGACATGCCGGGATCGACTTGAAGATGAACATCCACAAACACCTTCCCTCCGGAAATCCGGGTTCGCATGGCATGCCAGCCGGCTATTTCCCGGCTGGAAGATAAAACTTTTTCAATCCGTGCCACGATTTCTTCATCAGCGCTGCGTTCGGTGAATTCAACCAAGCCGGAGTGAATGATTTTAATCCCGACACAAAAAACCATAAGACCGACCACAATGGTGGCTGCGGAGTCCCCCAGCCCCCAGCCCAAAACCCCGCCGGCCGCCCCAATCAGAACGGCCACCGAAGATAACGCGTCCGAACGGTGATGCCAGGCATTGGCGTGGAGTGAGGAGCTGTGAATCTCCTTCGCTGTTTTTTGGGTCAACCGGTACATCCCTTCTTTGGGGATAATCGAAACCACAGCCACAATCAAAACCCAGCCCCCCGGATAGTTGACTTCATGACGGAGCAAGTTCTGCGCCGCGTCCCATATCAGCTTGCCGCTCAATCCCATCAAAATCAAAGCGAGCACTTGAGCGGCCAGAGTTTCAAATTTTTGATGACCATAGGGATGGCTCCTGTCCGCCGGCCGGTTGGAAAGACGGGCCGCCGCTAAGACCACAATATCCGAACTGACATCTGAAAGAGAATGAATCCCATCCGCCAGCAAAGCACTTGACTTCAGCCACGCGCCGGAAATCAACTTCAAACCGGCTAAAAATAAATTCATCATCATGCCTAAGACAGTCACTCTGCGGGCTTTTTTCTCCCGCTCCCGGCCGGATTCTTTTGGGAAAGCTTCATCTTTTTTCATCGTCAGGCCGTCCCCCTCTTAACCCTTACCGGTGAGTCATTCCGGAAAAATATCATCTTCTCATCCACCGTAAAAGGCGATTGTTTGAAAACCCCCGGCATGGGATGATGAGTGCGACAAAATAATGTTCCCGAAATAAGAGGAGGGCCTGGCCAAGGTAAAAAAAGGGTAAATCCCGAGGATTCCTCTCACGGCCCTCCTCATTTCCTTTATGACTTTTCCAAACGTTTCCCATAGCTCCACCGGCGCCTTAACCTGACCTGCACATAAAAAAATGGTCCGGGCGGACCGGACCTCACCGCATCCGCCGGCCTCCGGCAGCTTCAATTTGATTATTTCATTACATCACATCTTAAAGCAAAAAAAAAGACTCCCGGTGGTGGATTTATTTTTTATTTCCCGTTATCATCAGTATTTCGCAGTCGGTTTCTTCATCATCCAGGCTTGATGATACTGTAAAATCATGGAATATAAAAAAATCGGTGTTCTCATCAATCCCCGTTCCGGTTGTTTTTCAACCGGTGAAATTCAGGTTGATGATGTGAAAGCCGAGTTCGCCAAGCATCGCCGCTTTTTCTCTGACATCCGCTTTTTTATGTCCGGAAGTCGGTTCTTATCTTTTCAATTAAAGCACTTGAAGGAATACGGTCCCGACCTCGCCGTCGCGGCCGGCGGCGACGGCACAGTGGGCGCTTTAGTCAACTCTTTTCCCACTGAAGATAAACCCATCGCCATCATCCCCTGCGGAACATTCAACCACTTCGCCACGGATGCCGGCATTCCTCTGAAGCTGAGAGATGCGGTTCATGCCGTTTTTTCGGGGACGCAGGTGGAACTAGACGCAGCCGCACTCAACGGGCGCCGCTTCATCAACAATTCCTCTATCGGATTGTACCCTCATAGTGTGGAGGTCCGGGAAAATCTGGAGAAAAAATACGGACATAACCGCTGGTTGTTTTTATTCCTGGCGTTTTTGCGCATATTCACCCGTTTTCCTCTTTATAAAATCACATTAAGGATAAACGGCCGGGAAGAACATCATGTCACTTCCTCTCTTTTTGTGGGAAACAATAAGTATGAAGTGGATCTGCTTAAATTCGGTTCCCGGGAAAGCCTGCGGGATGGAAAATTAAGTCTTTATTTCTCAAAATGCCGGCACCGCCGGCGGTTTATCAAAAGCGCTTTCTTTTTGGTTTTAGGGAAATTAGAAAAAACCGAACACCTTGAATTCACGCTGGCGGAAAAAATCGATTTAAACACAACTCAAAAAAGAGTTAAGGCTTCCACCGACGGAGAGGTCATCAAGCTCAAACCGCCTTTATCCTATGAATCCCTTCCCGGTGCGGTCAAGATTGTGCTGCCGCAAAATAACCGTGATTAAAATAGCTCATATTTCAGACATCCATTTCGGGGCCGAAGACCCCAAGCTGGTCGAAATTCTGCTGGAAGATTTAAAGACGGTCAAACCCCGGATGGTGGCCGTAAGCGGGGATCTCACCCAGCGCGCCAAAACCCGGCAATTTAAAGCGGCCGCCCAGTTCCTCGACCGGATCAAATCTCCCCAAATCGTCATCCCCGGCAACCACGATATATCGCTTTTCAACATCTTTCGAAGATTCATCCGCCCCCTGAAACATTTTTTAAAACACATATCAGACGAAGAATGCCCTATTTATCAAGACAGCGAGATCGCCGTGGCCGGTATCAATTCCGCCCGGTCTCTCACCTGGAAAAGCGGGCGGATAAACCGGAATCAAATAGCTCTGATCAAAAAAAAATTCAAAAAAATCGAACCGGACACCCTGAAAGCCTTGGTTATTCATCACAACCTGGTGCCTCCTCCCGGAAAGAAATCACAGAGCTTTATCGGACGGGCCGGCCTTCTGCTGGAAGCGATCGGGCATGTCGAAATTGATTTGATTTTGGCCGGCCACGTGCATACCGCTTATTCCGAAATCATCACTCCCAGCGGCCCCCACAATTTCACCGCCGTCCTCGCCTCAGCGGGCACCGCCGTTTCTGAACGCAGACGGGGAACCCCCAACAGTTACAACCTCATCCACATTCCCAAAAAAGATGAAATGACCGTCATCATCCGAAAGTTCGACGGCCGTTCTTTTTCCGATCACAAAAGCAACCGCTTTATTAAAATCAACCATATCTGGCAGGAAAACGAATCTCCATAGCCGGGCAAATATCTTGCCAATTCAAACAAACTCTGTCATCATGGGGTCTCGCAAACAGGAGGTCATAATGAACAAAATAGCCCTGGCTTTAATGCTTTTGGCCGTTCTTTGCTTTTCCGTCTGCACCATGGAAAAGGAAACGGGGCCGGCGAAAGAAATTGAACCGCCTTACGCCCAGAAAATTCCCAAGGAACTCACCATCCACGGAGAAACCCGTGTTGATCATTACTACTGGCTCAATCAGAGAGATGACCCCGAAGTGCTGGCCTATCTCGAAGCGGAGAACGAATATAAGGAAGCCATGACGGCTCACACCAAAGAGCTGCAGGACAAGCTTTACAGTGAGATTGTGGGGCGGATTAAACAAGCCGATATGTCGGTTCCCTACAAAGACCAGGGCTACTATCATTACACCCGGTATGAAGAAGGCAGCGAATATCCCATATACTGCCGGAAAAAAGGGAGTCTGGATGCGGAAGAAGAAATTCTTCTCCATGTCGAAGACATGGCGGAAGGACATGATTTCTTCAATGTCTCCGGATACACCACCAGCCCGGATAACAGCATGATCGCTTACGGCACCGACACGGTCAGCCGCCGGCTGTATACCCTGCATTTCATGGATCTGACCCGGGACCAAGTCCTTCCGGACCAAATTCCCAACACCTCCGGATCGGCTGTCTGGGCCGCTGATAACCAAACCGTTTTCTACACTCTGAAGGACCCCGCAACTCTGCGGCCCTTTAAAGTCATGAAGCATATTTTGGGGACGGATATTGCGGAAGATCAGGAAATTTACGTGGAAAACGACGAAACTTTCAACACCAATGTGTTTAAGTCCAAGTCAAAAGAATACATTTTCATCACTTCCGTCCAGACCACCTCCACCGAATTCCGGTTCTTAAAAGCGGATAATCCGGATGGAGCTTTTCAGACGATTCAGCAGCGGGAGAAAGATCACGAATACAGCGCGGATCACTTCCAGGACAAATTTTACATTCTCACCAATTGGGACGCCCAGAACTTCCGGCTGATGGAAACTCCGGTGGAGAATACCACCAAAGACACCTGGAAGGAAGTCATCCCCCACCGGCCGGATGTCCTCCTGCAGGGATTTGAGATATTCAAAGCCCATTTGGTATTGAGCGAGCGGAAAAACGGACTGACGGAACTGCGCATCATCAACGGGAGCGATCATTCGGAACACTACCTGGATTTCGGTGAAGAGGCCTACCTGGCATATATATCCGTCAATCCGGAATTTGACACCGGCAAGCTGCGTTTCGGCTACACCTCGCTGACCACCCCCAACTCCATATATGACTACGACATGGAGACGCGCCGGAAAGACCTACTCAAGCAGGAAGAGGTCTTGGGCGATTTTGACCCGGCCGATTATGTCACCGAGCGTCATTACGCTCCCGCCCGGGGCGGTGTCAAGGTCCCGATATCTCTGGTTTACAGAAAAGGGCTGGAAAAAGACGGCGGCAATCCCCTTCTCCTGCACGGATACGGCTCGTACGGGGCCAGCCGGGAACCGGTCTTTTCGTCCAGCCGCCTCAGCCTTCTGGACCGGGGCTTTGTTTACGCCGTTCCTCACATCCGCGGGGGTTCGGAAATGGGCCGGGAATGGTATGAGCAGGGAAAGCTTTTGAACAAAAAAAACACATTTTATGACTTTATCGACTGCGCCGAGTATTTGATCGAAAAAAAATTCACTCATCCGGATAAGCTATTCGCCATGGGCGGCAGCGCCGGCGGCCTGCTGATGGGCGCGGTCATGAACATGCGGCCCGGCCTGTGGAAAGGGATCATCGCCGCCGTTCCCTGGATTGACGTTGTCACCACCATGCTGGACACCAGTATTCCGCTCACCACCGGAGAATTCAACGAATGGGGAAATCCCCGAGACAAGGAATATTACCACTATATGCTGTCCTACTCCCCCTATGACAACGTGGAGGCCAAGGAATATCCGGCCATGCTGGTGACCACCGGCTACCATGATTCCCAGGTTCAGTACTTCGAACCGGCCAAATGGGTGGCCAAACTCCGGGCTGAAAAAACGGATGACAACCCCTTGATTTTCCACATCAACATGGAAGCCGGTCACGGCGGAGTGTCCGGACGTTTCCGCAGGTACCGGGAAACCGCCCTGCAATACGCTTTCATGCTGGATTTGCTGGGGATCACCCGGTAATGCGTTCGGGCTCATGCCCAGGAAGCCGTCTGATCCGGAAAGACAACTCCGGCTCGATGATGATGTTGTGCCGCCAGCCAAAAAATGTTACCCTGTTTAAACGGGAAAAAAAGAAGATGGAGTCATCTTCTCCCCGGAAGTAAAATCAGTAACAAATTTATTTCATTAAGGAGTTTTTTATGAAATTTGAGAAAAAAGTTAGTATTTCATGTGTGTTTTTGTCTGTTTTAATATTCGGCGTTTCCGCTTTTTGCCAGGCCTCCAGTCAAGACCCGGCCGAACAGCCGCAGGAGGAACAAGAAGTGGTGGCGACAATCGACGGGGAAGAAATCTACAAGGCTGAATTGGATCAGATGACCAATCTGCAGCAGCTGATGCTGCAGATTCAACAGCAAAACCCTCAATTTGTCCGCTTCCTCTCTACGTCACCTGAAGGGCAAAATTTTTTAGAGGCTTTCGAAAGAAATCAATTGGACGATCTCATTGCCAGAAAACTTCTGGAAAGAGAAGTGGAAAGGGAGGATATTAATTTAACGGAAGCCGATAAAGAGAAATATTTCCAAGAACAGATAGACTTGATCAAACAGCAGCAAAATATGAGCGATGATGACTTATTGCAGGCCCTCAGTCAGCAGGGAATCGAGTCCATGGATCAATTTAAAGAAATTTTTCTCACGCAGCAAAGTGAAGACTTAAAAATCCATAAATTGATGGAAACGGTGATTCTGGACAAAGTGGATATTTCCGATGAAGACGCGAAGGAACTTTATGATCAAGGCCAATATCAAATGGATTTTGAAGAAATCAAGGACCAAATCAAAATGGAACTGGCGCAGCAGAAATATATTGAGAAGTTGAAAGAAGACACGGAGATAAAAATTCTTTTATCCTGAATGATCACTTGACCTGGCTCCTCACTTCGCCTGACCAATTCATAAAAGAACGCCGTAAAACAGCGCTTCCGCATCTGCGGAAACCTTGACTTGCTCGCCATTCAGGTTTATAAATAAAAACCCACTTAGCCTGGATTATTCACGGGCCGGGATTGCCGCAGATGACGACAATTCGCTAATTCATTGTCATCCCGCGGTGCGAAGCACCGAGGGATCCCTGGATGCCTCGTTTGAGCAGTGGGTTCCGCTTTTACGATGCAGAAAGGGATGGCCACACGGCCTTCGGCCGCTCGCCATGACAAAGCGGCATGCCGCCCGAAGGGTAAAAAAATTGCAATTATAATAACAACTAAAAAATGAAAAACGTTCCATTTGATCTTACACTAAAAACCATGCTTATCACTGATAAAAAAAGATTGCAAAAACATCGCAATTATGAATAGGTCAGGTTAGAATAAATGGAGGCGTTGCCATGAAAAAAGCCGGAATGGCTGTCATGCTCATCATCATATTTTTCGCAGGAACTCTGATGCCTTTCACCGGCCAGGGGGAAAATCCGGAAAAAATTGCCATTGCTTCAGAGGGGGAAACTATCCATTCCCAGGTGGCAGACCAGGGGCCGCGCGGCGCCTGGCTTCTTTTTTTCAATCAAGA
Organism: Candidatus Aminicenantota bacterium; assembly: GCA_046483285.1. Classification (GTDB taxonomy): domain Bacteria; phylum Acidobacteriota; class Aminicenantia; order Aminicenantales; family Aminicenantaceae; genus CAYRTV01. The sequence goes on from JAWODN010000134.1 coordinate 12,289, forward strand.
AGGAGACCTGGTGGAAGCGGTTGAAAATCCTTTCCAGCATGAAAGAAGCCAAGCCGGAGTCCGGTGTGCGGAATTTTTGGCCGAAAAAGAAGTCACCGTTTTCGTCGCCGGCCAGGCGGGCCCCAAAATGAAGCAGGTTCTGGACAGCCGCAATATCGATTTCATGGCCTTTTCCGGAACCGTTGACGATGCCCTGGCACAGGCCCTGAAAAAGGACGCCGTATCAAACCTTGACAACTGAGGAGAAACCCCTATAATGAATTCCAATGATTATTGGAATCGATGGCTTGATTTTTCCCGCCAAAGTTTCGCTCTGCAATAATCTTATCCATAATTTCCTTAATGGGACGGTTCCCGCCGTCCGATAATCCCAACCCTCCCCCGACTTCTGTTTTCAAGGTCAAAATCTATCTAACCTGATTTATTTGATATATCCGTAGAAAAATGAATATCTCAGGGACAAGGAGGATCGACATGGGTCACAACGGATTGATTCCAACGCACTATGAACCCTTAATGAATGTTTGGGAGACGGAAAAGGCCATCAAACTGATAAAAGATTTTTTTCAGGCCAACCTGGCTGAGGCGCTAAACCTGAGGCGCGTCACGGCACCTCTATTCGTCAAGGCCGATACCGGGATAAACGATGACTTAAGCGGGGTGGAAAAACCCGTTTCTTTTGATATAAAAGACATGGGAAACACCACGGCGGAAATCGTCCAATCCCTGGCCAAATGGAAAAGAATGGCCTTAGCGCAATTGGGCCTCAATCACGGTCAGGGCATCTATACGGATATGAACGCTGTCCGGCCGGATGAATACCTTGATAATCTGCACTCTCTTTATGTGGACCAATGGGATTGGGAAAGAGTCATTTCAAAAGCGGAAAGAAATTTGGATTTCCTGAAGTTCATTGTCAAAAAAATCTATCATGTCATAAAAAAAACCGAACTTTATGTGCATGCCCATCACATGCAGATTGAGCCTGTTCTTCCCAAAGAAATCACATTTATCCATTCTATGGAACTGGAAAGAAAATACCCCTCCCTCTCTCCTCACCAAAGAGAGGATAAAGTGTGCCGGGAATACGGGGCGGTGTTTATCATCGGGATCGGGGCGGCCCTGTCGGATGGAAAACCACATGAGCTCAGAGCCCCGGACTATGATGACTGGATCTCTCCCACGAAGAGGGGGCCGGGCTTAAACGGTGATATCATTGTCTGGCACCCGGTTCTGGAAAAAGCCATGGAGCTGTCCTCAATGGGAATCCGTGTTGACGCCGGCTCATTGAAACAACAGCTGGAAATGACCGGCACGACCGAACGCCTGGAACGGCTTTTTCATAAAAAACTTTTGAACAACGAGCTTCCGCTGTCTGCCGGAGGCGGGATCGGACAATCACGATTATGCATGTTATATCTCCGCAAAGCCCATATCGGAGAAGTCCAGGCCGGCATTTGGCCGGAAAAACAAAAAGAAGCATGCCGGAAAAACAACATATTTTTACTTTAAGCGCCGCTTCAGCCGTTTCATGAGCGGACCCGAAAGGTTTCGCAAAAATAAGCAAAAAGGGAAGAAAAGCACAAATCAAGAGATGATTCTAAATTTCAGGGGAAAGAAATGCCGGGGGCCGGACTCGAACCGGCACGCAGGTGCAACCTGCGAGGGATTTATTGAGGCCGGGCCGGAATGGCCGCCGCTGCGAAATGAAAGTTGACATTCCTTTTTGCCTTGATACAATTAAGCCGGATAATAGGAAATGGCCCGGATGATGAACGTTTATCTGGTCCATCTGGGTCTATCTAAGCCTTCTCCGCTCCCATGACCGCAAGGAAACGATTTTTCAAAATAGGTCAGGATAAGTGATGGATTTCAAAAGCCGAATACACAATATGGCTCGCAGGCACAGCCTTCAGATTATCTATGCCTTCGGCAGCAGGTCAAAGGAAGTGCTTGAGGTCATCCAAGGAAATAAAGAAAGGCTCTCTTCATCAAAATCTGATCTTGATATCGGCGTAAAACCGGAACATCCTTTGAATATTGATGACAAGGTCCAAATCGCATGTTTTTTCGAAGATTTACTAAACCTTCCCCGGGTTGATGTGGTGGAAATTCCCACAGCGCCTGTATCCTTGGCACTTGATATTGTCCAAGGAGAACTCCTGTATGCTGAGGACAGCACATTCGAAGCGGAGTATCAGCTCTACATCATGAAAAGAGCCGCTGAACTGGCTCCCTTTGAGAAAATGAAAAAACGGATGATCCTGGGAGATTAAGATGAGAACTGAAAAACTCAATAAGAACGTCATCGTTCAACGTGCCCACTGGGTGTTGCAGATGGTTTCTTCCATCAGGGATTTACCTCTTGATGATAAAAACGAATTTCTCAGCAATCAACATTATGCAGCCGCAGCAGAATCCTACCTGCGCCGGGCTCTTGAAGCTTTATTTGACCTGGGCCGTCACATCCTGGCCAAATCTTTTGCCTATCCAGCGCCTGAATACAAAGAAATTGCAAAGGGTCTCCTGAATAAAAAAGTTCTCACTGGAAAAAAAGCAGAGCTGATGAGAAAAATGGCCGGCTACAGGAACAGAATGGTCCATTTCTACCACGAGATCAGTCCCCAAGAACTTTACAATATTTGCACTCAACATCTTGATGAAATCCTGCTGCTCAAGGAGGCATTCGTCGACTGGGTCCAAAGAAAAGAAAAAGAAAATTCGGACTGAAATTATCGCTTTAATGCAAAGCATCCGCCTTCAGGATGACAACGTATTTTGAACAATGAATATTAAAGAAAAAAAAGATCTTGAGGTCACTGTCGATAAAAGACATGTGGTGACTATTGGAGAGCGGTTGTACACCGAGAGTGTTGAGCTGATCCGGGAATTGGTTAATAATGCTTATGATGCAGACGCAAACCAGGTTTATGTCGATATCTCCCCGGACAAAGTCGAAATCAGGGACAACGGAACAGGCATGGACATGGAAGGGTTAAAGCAATATTTTGTTATCGGATCAGGTGAAAAAATAGTTCACACCCGTTCTCCCCGATTCGGTCGTCCTCGAATTGGCCAGTTCGGCATCGGGAAATTTGCCTCACTGGCAGCAGCTGCCCGTTTTGATGTGATCACCCAAAACAAAGGATTTGCAGCCAGAGTTGTTTTTGACAAACGCAGTTGGGAAGATTCCAAGGATAAATGGTGTCTTCCGCTTGAAATCCTGGAGCCCGATCCTGAGAAAGGGGACGGAACCACTGTCATCCTTACCCATCTTTCCAAGTCGTTCGATCTTGAAGACGTGGAAAAGAAATTGATAGAGGGCATTCCTCTCAAAGCCCCCCACTTTGAAGTCTATCTTAACCATCGCCGCCTGTATCCCAGAAGTCTTTCGGGGAGAAAAATCCCCGTGCTTGAAGGAACCGAATTTGGACCTATAACGGGGGAGATCATAATCGTGCCTGCCTCCGGGGCTTCCATGCAGGACCTGGGGATAGATATCAAAGTGAAAGGGGTGACAGTCAAAAAAGCTCTTTTTGGAATGGAAACATGGGGAAAGGTGATTTCCCGCGTCCGGGGTGAGATAAATGCTGATTTTCTCCCTATAACCAGCGACAGGACAAATTTTGTTATTGACTCACCGGAATACAGGGACTTTCTAAAAGTCATGGAAAAAATCATTGCTGCGGTCAAAAAGACATTAGGCCGAGAAGCTGATAGGCGAGAGGACCGGAGAGCCGGGCGGACTATAAAGGAAGCTTTAAACCGGATTCACCGGTCTCTGGCTCTTAATCCCGATCTATCTCCTTTTGGCCCCATTCCTTACGGCGACGACCAGGATATGGGAAGTGGTGCTGTGTTTTCCGGAAAAAAGGGAGTGGAAAAAAAGAGCTTGGAGGCTGAAATAAAGCCGGCTAAAACTAAAAAAAAACCGGTTAAAAAAAAGAAGCGTCGTCATCCCATGGTCAAAAAGATAACACCGAATGCTATTGTCCGGAGAATAAGAATGGGAGAAGACAGGGTTTCGATCTGCCTGGACTTTTTCGGTGAATCAGGTCCGGAATGTTTCTCTGAAGGAAATGTGGTTTATATCAATCGCGATCATCCTTTGTTTAAAAGAGAGTCAAAAAAAGCCGCCACCTACGTGATGTATATGGCCCGCCTTATTACTCAGGAAATCTCACTAATGCATGAGACCAGGAGCCCGAGGGTGGCCTTCAACCGCCAGAGCAAGCTTCTAAAGGATGCCTTCTCAACAGACTTTTCTGACCCATAGGTCAAAAACAAATCATCGCCATTTTTTTATGAATTCATCATGAGCATAACACACAGCAAACCATGAAAATGTTCATGTTTAATTTTTTCGCAAGATATGAAAATAACATCCTGGCTTATTCACGGGCCGAGATTGCCGCAGATGCCGGAGTTGCGGCGAGGAAGCTGTGGCACTTCACTGCGACGAGCTTCAAGCCGGAAGATGCGGTGAGATACGACCCGCCCGAAGGGTACGATGTCATCGCAATTTTTTTATGAATAAGTCAGGGTATTTTCGAACTAAATTAATGCATAAAAAAGAAATGCCGAGGGCCGGACTCGAACCGGCACGCAGGTGCAACCTGCGAGGGATTTTAAGTCCCTTGCGTCTACCAATTCCGCCACCCCGGCA
>JAWODN010000047.1:0-7963 GCA_046483285.1 Candidatus Aminicenantota bacterium
GTATTCATGAACTCATCATTGAAATGAACATGGGTGTCAACGGCTCCGGGCATCACCAGCAGGCCGGAGGCCGGGATGATGCGGTCCGGGCGGAGTCCGGGGAAGCGGCCTGCCGCCTCAATCCGTTCGCCGCGGATGAGGACGTCCTGCCGGGAAGAAGATCGGCTGGTGACCACGGTCCCCCCCTGGATGAGCAAGGTCGATTCACCGGCCATGTGCTGATTTCACCTTACAGGGAAAATCGTAACACCTTTTTTGTTATTTTTCCTGATACCCGGCCGGAGGCTGGAATTCGGTTTCCGGAATACCGGTGGTTTGATATTCAAGCAGTTCGATGTAATAAGACAGGGCCGGCTGATCGGGATCGTCTTTTTTGTCTTTTTTGATCGCCTTTTTGGCTAATCCCCCCAGCAGTCCGCCGATTCCGCTTTCCTCTTCTTCCTGGGGGCCGCCTTCGGTTTCAGTGAAGTATTTGCCGTCGATCACCACCGGATAGCCTTCGATTTTTCCCATCTCATCAGCAAAACGGGAGGCATCCGGATCAGGCGCCTGGCTTTGGCTGTCCATCCGGCTGAATATGCTCAGCCAGTTGGTCCCCAGCATCTCCTCCTGCAGTTCTTGAAGGTCCACTCCCATTCTCTGCATGTGCTCGCGGCTGAATTCCTGTTCGATTTCACGGCCTTTTTGGAGGTCTCCTGTCAAGGGTGTGGTCCAGATATCGGTTAGCAGGCGGTTGGTTCCTTTTTCTCCGGTGCGGATGTTTTCCCATTCCAGGATCCAAGTGACAGCGTATTTTTGACTGGGGAAACCGTTGATGGTGCGGCTTTCTCCGGTCTTATCCACGCTGAATTCGTTGCGGATGATTTTGATATCGCTTTCTTCCTCACCCATCTCTGTTTCTTCCTCGTATTCATCCGGCTCCTCCACATCTTCCGGGGAATATTTCTCTATGGGCTGGACGGTGTAAGTTTTCTTTCTATGGTCGATTTCGGTTTCCGTCATTTCAGAAAGATTGAAAATTCGGGTTTCTTCTCCGGACCGCAGCGCGAATTTTCCGGCCAGCTTTCCAAGCAGGCCTTTGCCTTTGAACTCACTGTCCGAATCCGTGGCTTTTTTCAGCCGGGAAATCATTTCGGTTTGAACATTACTGAAAGTCCCGAACTTGCCGAATTCGATTTCATATTTGGTCTTTTTGACCACGCCGTCAGCAAAAACCGATGTTGCGGCAAACAAGACAATCAGGGTCATAATACTGAGCTTTTTCATCACAACCTCCTTACGCAAGATAAATAATTAACGGACCCAAACACAGGAATAATAGTTTAACCTATACCCTGGAAAATGTCCAAATGATGTCGTCCTGAGGAGCGCGGCGGCGAAGGATCCCCGAAGGCACCGTTCGGAGAAAACGGCCCCCTTATCATCCAGGTTGTTCGTTCAGTCCAGAACTTGAATTTTTGCGAACCGGAGGTCCAGGGTCAGGCGGCGGTTTTGGCTGAAGCTGACCACCAGCTTGGGCGGTTCCGTTCCCGGAATCACCTTGTCGATGATCCCTTCCCCCAGCTGAAGATGTTTGACCCGGCGGCCGGAGGCGAAGGGGCCGGTTTGAGTCTGCGCCTGAACCCGGCTTGTTTCCCGCACGCTTTTCCTGGCCGCTTCCGCATCGCCGGATCCTGTGCCGCCTGCCGCTTTGCCGCCCGGGCCCGCCGGAAACGCTGAAGACCATCCGGCGCCCGGAGTTTCTTTCTTCATCAATCCTTCCAATCCCTGAAGAAAGGGTGAAAGGCCGGAGGGGCGTGTAGAGCCGTACAGGCTCCGGCTGCGGGCGTAGCTCAGAGCCAGGAATTTCTTTGCCCGGGTGATGCCCACAAAAAGAAGGCGCCGTTCTTCCTCCAGCGACCGGCCGCTGTTTTGGCTCAGAGAATGGGGGAGAATGTTCCGTTCCACTCCGGTTATCAAAACCGCAGGGAATTCCAGTCCTTTGGCCGCATGCAGCGTCATCAGGGAGACCGCCCCGGTTTGAGGGTCAAACGTGTCAGGATCGCTGAGTAAAGCGATGTGCTGAAGGTAACCGGCAAAGTCAGGATTTTCCGAAGTCCGGTCATACTCATCGGCGGAATGAATCAGCTCCTCAATGTTTTGAATGGCGTTCTGCTGCTTCTCGTCCTCCAGAAAGGGACGGTAGCCGGAGAGCTTGAAAACGGCCCGCAGTAACGCCGCCGCCGGAAGGGAACGCAGGGTTTGAAGCTTCTCGATCAGTTGGGAAAAAGAATGCAGCCGGGATTGAGCCGCGGGATTCAAGGATTCCACTGATTCCGGATTCAGCACAAGCGGCCACAAACCGGTTCCGGACGCATCCGCCTTTTGAACCAGGTGCTGGATGGTTATTCTGCCGATTCCCCGGGCGGGCCGGTTGATGATCCGGAGCAGGGAGACCCGGTCCGCCGGATTGGCCAGCACCCGGAGATAGGCCAGCATGTCCTTGACTTCCCGCCTCTGGTAGAATTCCAGGCCTTTGACGATTTGGTAGGGAATCCCCTTGCGGTGCAGGGTCTCTTCCAGGATCCGGCTCATGGCGTTGGTCCGGTAAAAAAGGGCCATGTCCCGGGGCTGGAGATGACAGCGGCTCTGCATTTCCTTGATCCATGCCGCCGCTCCTTCCGCTTCATCGTACTCATCGGCGAAGGAAAACAGCCTGGGCGCATCTCCGCCCTGAATGCGGGCGATCAGGCGTTTTGATTTCCGCTCCAGATTCGCCCGGATCATGGCTTCCGCCAGATTCAGGATGGGCGAGGCGGAGCGGAAATTATCTTCCAGCCGGATCACGCCGGTTTCAGGATATTCCTTTTCAAAAGCCAGGATGTTTTCGATGTCCGCCCCCCGCCACCCGTAAATGGACTGGTCCGGGTCCCCCGTGACGAAAAGGTTGCGGTGCTCTTCCGAGAGAGCCCGGGCTATGCGGAATTGGCAGCGGTTGGTGTCCTGGTATTCATCCACCAGAATGTGGCGGAAGCGGCTGCTGAGCCGCCGCCTGAGGCCGGATTCTTTGTTGAGAAGCGACGCGGCCTTCATGAGCAGGTCGTCAAAGTCCAAAGCGGAATTTTTTCCCAGGCGGGATTGGTATTCCTGATAAACCAGGGCGGGGATCGCTTCGGGAGTCTCAGGATCGAGCGATTCCAGAATCTGCCCGGGAAGCAGCAGTTCATTTTTCCAGCGGCCGATACGGCTGAGAAGACGGACGGGCTGGTAAGCCTGGGTGTCCAGGTTCATGTCATGAAGAACTTCCCGGAGTGCGGAAAGCTGATCGCTGCGGTCATAAATTGTGAAGTTGCCAGGAAGGCCGGCCGGCTGTGAAAATTCCCGCAGAAGCCGGGCGCACAGGCTGTGGAATGTGCAGATGAGGGCTCCGGGGGGGATATTCATTTCCTTGAGCCGGGAGCGCATCTCCTCCGCCGCTTTGTTGGTGAAGGTCAGAGCCAGAATGTGATGGGGCGGGACGCCGTTTTTTATCAGATGAGCCACCCGGCGGGTGATGACCCGGGTTTTGCCGGACCCGGGTCCGGCCAGGACCAGAAGGGGGCCCTTCCCCCAAGCCACCGCTTGTTTTTGGCTGGGGGTGAGGCCGGATAGAATATTTGTTTTCATGGTCATCTCTCACTCAACCTGACCTATTGGTCAGCCTGGCCTATTCATAAAAAAATAATCCGGGCGCGCAGGATCTCACCGCATCTCCCGGCTTCCTCATCATCCGGAACGATCGATTTTCCGGTTTATCTTTATAATTAAAAAAATGGAAAGCGGGATGGCTGCTAAAAAAGCAAAGACCGGGGGCACCACCATAAAAACGGCCATCCACCCCATTTCAAGATTCCAGGCCGGGTGATTGCGCAGAGCGAAGGCGGCGGCAATCACACCGGCAAGCCCCGCCAGAAGGCTCACAAACCAGGTGGCGGCAAAAATCAGCACCCCGGCAGCGATTTTTTTAAAATTGATTTAATCCTCCTCCAGAACCTTAAAATATTTATATATGGGATAAACCACGCTGTGTTCCCCAACACCCCGCGACAGCAAATGCTCGTTGAGCAGGTTCCATCCGGCGAATCCATCCCCGACTTCCGGTTCCAAACAGTAAAACGCCAGATTGGCCAGAGGCTGGGCCATGTCCACATGATAGGTGCCGGCCGGAAAGACTCTGCGTTCAGAGGAAAAGAATCCGCCGCCCAGTTCGGTCATTTCATAACCGCCTTTGCGCACCAAAGAGACCTCATCAACCACGAATTCCAGGCCGCTGACCGCCATCGGTTTGTCCAGGACGTCCACGGTGATATTATGGGTTCTGAGCTTTTCCGCAATGAAGTCAAGTTCCGCCGGAATTAAGTATCCCCGCGGGACGGCCGCTTCTTTGGTTCCCGCCGGCTTTACGAACAGGTCCACATTTCGGCACAGTTCCGGTTTCTCATCAGGGGAAGTCAAGCCCCGCAGGCGGACGCTGGTCCCCGGCAGGTACCGGGTCACCAGTTGGGGATAGGCGTAAACATCCACTTTCCCGGCGGACTCATACCGGCCTGCGACATAGTTCATCAGATTTCCGGCACCGGCCCTGTTGATCACCTGGTTGACCACATCTTCATCCGCTTTCCGGCACATCGCCTGCATCTCGTCACCGTGCTGATAGACATACTCCAGCAGTTCATTGGCATAGACGTACTGGCTGTAAATCTTTTTTTCAAAGGAAAGGTATCCCGATGTTTCCACCAAAACGGCCATGCGGTTGCGGAGGCCGTAGCCGGAGACCATGAATTTGCCTTCGGTGGTCCAAGCACCTCTGTCGTGATGGAATTCCGTGGGGGGCCATTCATTATCCAGGCCGGCATGGTAAAAGATTTCCAGCCCCCAGTTTTCCCTGGCGCCCTGCCGGACGGCCGGGAAGAGCTGATGGGTGACATATTCCCTCGGCCCGGGGTGGGCGGCCGGAACCGTGCAGGTGGCATAGGCGATGGCGTAGCCATGGCGGGCCCCTCCCATCCGGTGGGTGTCCAGCATGATGACGGGATCCCAGGTGTTGAGCAGGTTCTGGTACGCTCCGCGCATATTGGTGGTTTCCAGCTTGATGGCATCGCGGTTGATATCATAGCCTTGGGCATTGTGGCGGGTCCCGTTGATCTTGGGAAGGCCGTTGTGGATTTCCCAACTTTCGGTTCCGTCCACATTGAAATGGGGGCAGATAATGATGATCATTTCGTCCAGCCAGTGTGTTTTTTCACCCATGAGAATGTCCCGCATCAGCATGAGCAGCGCCTCTTTGCCTTCGCATTCTCCCGGATGGATGCCTCCCTGGAGATAAACCACCGTTTTCCCGGAAGCCCGGGCTTCTTCGGGAGAGGTCACCCTGGGATTTGCCAGCACCACCACCGGGACGTTTCGGTGGAGATCGGTGGTGAGCATATTGAAATCATGCATATACTCGGTGTTCCATTTAAAGGCGGTGAGATACTCCAGGATCTGGTAATGGGAAGCGGTTTTTTCAAAACCTGTTTTTTCCGGAACGGTCAAAAAAGCGTCCGGCCATGTGCCGTTCCATTCTTCCGGCACGGATTCGCTGCCCCAGTGTATTTTGTCTTGAGCCGGCGCCGCCGTTATAAGGCTGACGCACAGCACCAGTATTCCCGGAACCAGCCAAAAAGATTTTTTCATAAGGATCTCCTTTCTTTTAACCTATTCATAAAGCCAATCACTTGCGGCCATTCCGGCCCGTTCACCAGCCGGTTTAGGCATTGTACCATCATAGACCTGTCCGGTCAGGTGTTTTTTAAAAAAGGGGCAGGTGCGGACTTTTCAGGCGGGATTGACCTTCGGGGTCATTCCCGGGGGATGTGCCGGTTCACCACCTCAAGGAAAGACCGGCCGGTGCATATGCTCTGCGCCGCTTCGGTGCTGAAGACCCAGCCGCGGTAGAAGTCCCCCAGGTCAAGACTCAGCTCTTTTTCCAGGTGGGCTAAAAAATCCCGGGCCGATGCGCCGGAATCATGATGATTCTGGTAAACGGATCCGATGGCGTTAAGGAACGCATCTTCTCCGGCCATTTTGTGGAGAATATAGAAAAAAAGCATTCCTTTGGAGTAGGAAAAATTCGTGAGACGTTCCTTGCCGTAGTCGATCATGGGGATTTCAAGGAGTTGTGGATTCTCCCGGCATTGTTTTTGGAAGAACTCAAACATCCGGAGGGCGGCATTATCCAAAACTCCCTCCTGGTTTTCCAGTTTTTCCTGAGCCAGGTATTGAAGAAACATAGCCAGGCCTTCGCTCTCAAAACGGGGCGGGAGGGGATCAAGCGGCTTGACGTTCCAGAGGTGGGAAATCTCGTGATAGAGTCCGGCGAGCTGGCTGGGGTCGAGAAAAGCATCACGCGTCTGAAGCACGGATGTGACATCCGCCTGCGAACCGAATCCTTCGGGGACCGCAATGACGGAAAATTCGCTTTGCGCGGCTAACGGCCCGAACCAATCCGTGTAAAGTTCCATGCAGTTGGTCATAGCTTCAAAGATTCTCCGGGCGCCTTCTTCATCCTCTTTGAAATAGAATACCCTCATTCCGGATTCATGATCCTCCAGCAGGCCGTAGTCGGCCACGGCCGCATCTATCCGCCAGGCGGGAAGGATATTTTGATAAACATATGTGGATTCTCCGTTATGAGAAGTTTTTTCCACCAGCCGGCCTCCGTTGGCCACAGTCAGGGAATCGGGCACGGTCACCCGGATGGTGTAGTCGAACTCCTGAAGCCCCGCCGCCCGGATTGTTTTCCAGGAGGGAACCCCCACCTCAGGGTAGGCCCGGCAGTCCGGGCGGATGACGGTGTACTCCGGGTCCACCCTGTCCTTGACATACAGCATTCCGGTTTCAGTGTATCCGGCGAGATATCCGGCGTAGCTTAAGTCCAGGGTGGTTTTTTCCCCTCCGGGAAGGGGCGCAGCCAGATCAATTTCAATAAAATTGACCTGGAGCTTCTCCCAATCCTCAAAGGAAACCACCTGCTGGCTGTATGAGAGATCACGGCCGGACCCGTCCCGGACCGAATCGACACGCATCAGCCGGTAAAGAAGCAGGGGGATTCGGTCCACCGGATGATCGAAAGGATTCAAGACCGTCATCCGGCATTCCGCTTCGATTTTTTCATCCTCATAATCAATCCGGATATCCATGTCATAGGAGGTGGTCCGGACTGGATGCCTGCTGTCGGGGGACCCGGTTTCATCGGAACGGCAGAAGGAACTCAATAGAATCAAGATGATCCCGGCAAGGCCTGCGAAGAGTGTTATTCTTGTCATATTTTTCTCCTATCCTGGATAATGAATGCACCGGAATTGCCGCAAATGCCGCATTAATGGGCAGGAATTGCCGCAAATCCCGCATTCCGGCGGGGAAGCTGTGGTCCTTCTCTATCTTCGTGCGCAGTGCAATCCTTTTCGATCTTCGTGCACAGTGCAATCCTTCTCTATCTTCGTGCGGTCATTCTGTATGGTCATTCTCTATCTTAGTATACGCAGGAAAACGGCAAATGGTTCATTTCGGAATAAGCCTGCCGGCCCGGCTCCCCCCGACCCGGGCCCCGGCGACCCGGGGGTCGGCGTTAGGCTCGGTCCCCCGACACGGGGTCGTCCCCCGACACGGGGTCGGACCGCCGTTAGTTGAAGATAATAAATAACATAGGCGAGATTTTACGCCCTTTTTCCCTCTTAAAATGAGCTTTTCGGCCCCGGAAACGGCTGTTTATGAGGTTCATCACGGAAATGGATACCTGGGATTGAAAAAAGAAGGGACATCGCGTAAGTTCCTCTTGAGAATTTAAATTTAAAAAAGGAGGAACAGCGATGTCCCAAGCAATATTGTATCATGTTTTGGGTCTTAATGGATTTCATCAGTTGAGAGCCCGGAGGAAAGGCCGTTCTATTTTCTTGGAGGTGAT
>JAWODN010000062.1:0-7223 GCA_046483285.1 Candidatus Aminicenantota bacterium
TCATTCCCGGAGCGGAGCACTTTTGAGTCTGTCATTCCGGGGCACGCCGTGCCTTTGAGTGTGTCATCCCGCAGTGTGAAGCACCGGGGGATCCCTTAATGAATTCAAACAACAAAAAAAGCCCAGACGGTATTTATGGAAAGAGCCGGATTAAAGAAAGATTAGCTCCCTGCGGATTACATTGTGGAAAATGCTATGCATTTGTTGATGGTGATATTAAGAATTACAGCATTGGATTAAAACGATCATTAGGGGATTTTGATATTTATGCCCAAAGATTTGTTGATATGACCGGCGAACAAGCATTTAGAAAATATCCTGAATTCAAGGAATTGCTATCCTATTTTGCAAACGTTGAATGCAGGGGGTGCAGAAAAGAAAGGTGCAAAATATTCAAAGGATGTCAAGTAAGAAATTGCAGCGAGCAGAAAAAAGTTGACTTTTGCTTTCAGTGTGCGGACTTTCCGTGCAATGATACAGGATTTGACTCACACTTGGTTAAACGCTGGGTTGCCATAAATATGAAGATAAAAAAAATTGGAGTGGAAAAATATTACCAAGAAGTAAAAGACAAGCCAAGGTACTGATCATTAGATCAGCATCAGTTCCCTTTTTCTGAGAACAGCCGGCAATTTACAACCTCGCTAAATGGGAAAAATTCAATTTTCCATTAATTTTTCCGACTAAAAGTGTTAATGGTGAGGTGTATTTAAATGAAAAACATAAAAGCACTGGAAGCCAAGCTCAAGAAAATTGAGAAAAACCTGAAAACAAAAGAAAGAGCCCTCAAAACTCTGGCCAAAAGCAACAAAGCTTTAGTGACTGCGTCCAGCGAACAAGATTTGTTGGAGAAGATCTGCCGGATAATAGTTGAAACCGGCGGATATCAGCTGGCGTGGGTAGGATATGCTGAAAATGATGAAAAGAAAACTATTCAGCCCCTCGCACAAGCCGGATATGACAATGATTATCTCAAAAAAGTCAACATAACCTGGGCGGAGACAAAACTGGATCAAGGCCCCGCAGGAAAAGCCATTCGAAGCGGGAAACCATCCATTATGAAAAATATTGTTTCTGATCCCCGCCGGGCCTCCTGGCGAAAACAAGCTTTGAAACGAGGGTATTCATCTTCCATCGCTCTTCCCTTGAAGAATAAAGGGAAGACATTTGGGACATTGAATATCTGTGCCAAAGAGCCGGATGCTTTTGACAGCGAAGAAATAAATCTTCTAAAAGAATTGGCAGAAGACCTGACTTACGGCATTGTCTCTATGCGGGATCGTGTTTTACAGAAAACATCAGAGAAGGAACTCAAAAAAACCTTAAAAAAACTTCGGGGAGCTCTGGGAGGAACGATTCAAGTTATTGAGTTGATGGTGGAAGAAAGAGATCCTTATACAGCGGGTCATCAGCGGAGAGTGACCGACCTTGCCCGCTCCATTTCCAATGAAATGGGTCTTTCTTCTAATCAAATTGAGGCCATTCGCATGGCCGGCCTCATACACGATATCGGCAAAATATCTATACCCAGTGAAATACTCAGCAAACCCACCCAGTTGACAGAAACAGAATTTGAATTGATAAAAAAACACCCTCAAGTGGGATACGAGATATTAAAAAATATAGATTTCCCCTGGCCTGTGGCCGAAATTGTGCTTCAGCATCACGAAAGATTGGATGGATCGGGCTACCCTGATGGATTAAAAAACAGCCAAATCTTAATGGAGGCCAGAGTTTTAGGGGTGGCGGATGTGGTGGAAGCCATGTCCTCCCACAGACCCTACAGGGCGGGACTCGGCAAAAAGAAAGCCCTTGAGGAAATAAAAAAGAATAAAGGGACCCTTTATGAACCGGAGGCGGTGGATGCCTGCGTTAGACTTATTGCCGAAAAAGGATATGAATTTAAATAGCCCGGCCTAACCCTGAATTTATCTGCCTGAATAAAGCCCGGGCGAATTAAACTTTTTCACCGGGCGGACATCAAGAACGTATGCCATAAAACGCGGCCATATTGCGCCGAAGCACAACGCCCAGAGGGATTCTTCTGCCGGGATTCCGATAACGGTGACGCCTGAAAGGTGGAGGGGGTTCCAATGTGTGCTGAAGCCGGGAGACAGGGCGAACATGCCGGCCAGAATTAATGAGTAGAACACAGCAAAACCGGCGGCGCCGGCGAAACCGGATAGAGGGAGGTGCGGAGACCGCCAGAGAAGAACCCCCAGGCCGGCTGCGATGCAAAGCAAGACGGCGGTCATGATCCGGAGCCCGATTCCCCACAGAATCAAGGTCATGCCCACACCCAACAATGAAAAAAAGAAAAACCGCCGGATAAATCTGCGTGACTGCCAGTTGATGGTAAAATCATTCCGAAGACCAAAGGCGGTGAATATCCAGGCAATGCCGCCGGTAGAGAATGAAAACAGCATGTCCTCCGGCCCCAGCTTCCACCCTCCCACCATTGAGGGAGACCAGTATTCAGGAATGAAAACAAACTCATAAAGGCAGAAGGGAACAGCCAGCAGCCCCGAAAGGATCATCAAGCGTCTCTTTTTCGGAAAAGACACCAGACCGGCCAGGAATAAAGCTGTGAGCGCCATACTCATGACCAAATAGGGATGGGTCTGCAGCGCAATCATTTTTAGCCTGACTTATTCATAAAAAAATTGCGATATTTTTGCAATCTCTTTCTCATTAAGAGAAGACATTGCGAGGCTTGCGCCGGCAAGCCGCGGCAATCCCCTTCTGCCTGGTGAAAGCGGAACCCACCGCCCATACGAAGCAGTCAGGGATCCCTCGGTGCTTCGCACCGCGGGATGACACACTCAAAGACACTCCGCTCTCCGGGACGACGTGCCTCTTTGTCATTGCGAGGCTTGCGCCGGCAAGCCGTGGCAATCCCCTTCTGCCTGGTGAAAGCGGGGACAGCGGGAAAAGATGTTCGTCATGGGAGGCAGATGATCCGGCACCCGGCGGCGGGGAGGATGCGGTGCGGACGGAAAAGCGGGTGCCGTCCGAGGTGATTTCCACAGCGCCGTGAAGGTCCGTGCGGAATATCCGGGCGCCGGCTTCCCGGTACCGGCGCAGAATGCTTTCTTTGGGCAGGCCGTAGCGGTTGTGTTCGCCGGCGGTGATGACCACGATTTTTGGGGCGGCGGCGTTGAGAAACAGGCTGGTGCTGGAGGATTCGCTCCCGTGATGAGGGGATTTCAGCACCTGGCTTCGAATTCCTGTTCCGGCTGTGTGAGTCAAAATGTCATATTCCGCTTCCTTTTCAATATCTCCGG
The DNA here is from genome assembly GCA_046483285.1 of Candidatus Aminicenantota bacterium. Taxonomy (GTDB): domain Bacteria; phylum Acidobacteriota; class Aminicenantia; order Aminicenantales; family Aminicenantaceae; genus CAYRTV01. Next base: position 3,285 of record JAWODN010000062.1, read on the forward strand.
TGAAGAGAAAAGCGTGGCGGCCGTATTCCAGCCGCAGAACCAGCGAATGGTTATTAACGGCCGGATGGCTGAAGGAGGGCGGCGGGTGGAGAACTTTCACTGTTACAGCGTCCACGCGGATGGTGTCGCCCCGGAGGAGCCGCCGCCTGCGGGTTTCCGGTGCCAGTTGATCCAAAAAAATCTGATACGCAGGCTGTTCCGCCTGGATGGCGGCTTCCCAGAATTCGGAAACGCGGAAATTGCGGCTGATGGAAGGAAGGCCGTAAAAATGATCGGGATGGGGGTGGGAACACGCCAGATAATCGATTTTTTTGATTCCTTTTTTCCATAAAACCCGCGAAACCACCTGCTCCCCCACATCGAAGCGGCCGGAGGCGAACCCCCCGCCGTCGATCAGCATGACTTTGCGGCCGGGGAATTCAATCAAGGCCGCGTCGCCCTGACCCACGTCGATATATGTCACTCTCAGATGGGGGGAATGATGGGGAAAGGGATGCCAGATTAAGACGGCGGCGAAAATCACGAAACCTGTTCCTGAAATGATTTTTCCCCATTTGGGCTTCAGCACCGCCCATGCAATCAGGCATCCGAAATAACCGGCGGCGATTCCGGGATACGGATCCGGTATCCGGAAGGACAGCGCCGGCGCATAATGAGAAAGCTCAGCCAGGGAGATAAACTGCCGGATGACAAAATCCAGACCCTTGACCATATGGGCGGATATGAAGGGAAGAAGGCCTGCGGTCAGGAGGAAAAGATAACCGCCCGCCATGATCACCGTGACCAGGGGCAGAGCGGGGTAATTCAGCAGCAGGGAGCCGAAACTGACCCGGTTGAAGGCCGCGGCGATGAAGGGGAGAACGCCGATCTGAGCGGCCAGGGAGACCGCAAACACCTCGCTGAATTTTCCGGGAAGCCGGGGCAGTTTTTTTATGATGACGGGATAGAACAGGACAATGGACAGGGTGGCGGCGAATGTCAGCTGAAACCCCACGGCGAAAAGATCAAAGGGATGAAAAACAAGTAAAACCAGGGCGCTGAGGGACAAGGTGTTCAAAACCGGAGAATCCCGCCAGAGCCATTTGCCCGCTAAAAAGAAAACCATGACCATGGTGGCGCGGATCACCGAAGGGCGGCCTTCCACCAGAAAGGCATAGAACACCAGGCCGGCCGTCACGCACAGGCAGGCGGTGCGTTCGGGAACGCGCACGGATTTCAGCAGGAAGAATAACAGGAAGCTCAATACGGCGACATGGGCCCCGGAAATCGCCATCAGATGGTACAGCCCGGAGTGCTGCAGAGTCCGCCTGGTGTCATCCCGCACCCGTTCTCGGGCTCCCAGCAGAAGGGCTTCCAGCACGGCGCCCGCCGGGCTTAAATTCAGCGGGGGGTGGGAAAAATATGTTTCAATCACAGACTGAATTCTAAGGCGGACGCCCGAAAAAAAACGCCGCGGGGAGAGAACAGGGGCCGTCTTTTTTTTATGGACCAGCAAGGGGGATTTGCAGTAGGCTTGTTTGTGGATGTGGTCCATTTTCAAGTAGAAATCACGGGAGGGCTGCTTGAAATTTTTAAACCCCCGGGAATGGATCAGTCTGGCGGAAACCGTGAGATGATCACCGGCCAGGAGGTGTTTAAGCCGGGGGGAATGGGCGGACCGGGGGACGGAGACTTTCAGGCGTCCGGAGACGGAAAGATTTTTTTCGGAATGATGAACCTGGTTCACCTTCATATAAAGATAGTCATTGTCTATCCCGAAGGAGGGGGATTTGTAAAGGATTCCGGTGAAATCCAAGTACTCCGTTTCCTGGATTCGGCGGAGACCGTTATTTGAAAATTCATGTTCCGCCTGGGAATGAAAGCCGGCTCCCAGGAAAAAGGCGCAGGTAAGGATGAGGATGAACACAGGGATGTGGTGCCGGCGGGAGAGAAAAACCGTCCAGGCGGCGGCAAGGGAAACACCGGCCGGAACGATATAAACCAGCGGAGATGCGGGAAACGCGCTCCGGACCAGAATGCCGGCGGCTAACGCTGCGGCCAGATACAGGAAGGGGTGGGGCATGGCTAAGGCTGAGGGGGAGGATTTTCAGGAAAATGCTGGAATTCCAAACAGTCGAGCAGGAGATGGCACATTATTTTGATTCCGACGGCGATGCTGCGTTCATCCGGATTGAATTCCGGACTGTGGAGCGGAGCGGCTGACGGGCTTCCCGGAGACCGGACCCCGAGCAAAAAATAAAAACCGGGGATGATTTGAGCGAATTCCGCAAAATCTTCCGCGGTCATTTGCGGAGAGAGGCTCAGCACATTTCCCGGTCCGGCGGCGTTCAGGAGGGTCGGTTTCAGGATGGCCGCAAGTTCAGGATGATTGTATAAAGGCGGAGTCCCGATCCGGTAGTCGAAAGCGTATTCAGCGTTTTGAGAAGAAACCACGCCTTGGCATGTTTTCTCTATCAGCTGCCTGACTTTAAAACGGGAGGTCTTGTCCAGGGTTCTCACCGTACCTTCCATCTCCACTTTGTCGGCAATGATATTGTGGCGGTTTCCCCCTTTAATTTTTCCGATGGTGACCACCACCGGCTCAGTGGGGGGCAAAAAACGGCTGAGGCCGGCTTGGATGTCCACCATCGCCTGGCCGGTCAGAAAAATGGAATCGATACCTTCATGAGGGCGGGCGCCGTGGGCGCTGCGGCCCTTGATGGAGAGGGTGAAGGTGTCGGATCCCGCCATAATGGGGCCGTCTGAAAACATGACCTGGCCGGTCTCGGCGTCCGGCCACACATGCAGACCGAATATCGCCCGCAGCGCCGGATTTTCCAATACGCCTTCCCGGATCATCAGGGAAGCGCCGCCTTCTTCACCCGGCGGGGGACCCTCTTCGGCCGGCTGAAAAATGAATTTGATATTCCCTTTGATTTGATCCTTCATTTGGGTCAGAACCCGGGCAGTCCCTAAAGCCACCGCGGTATGGATATCATGCCCGCAGGCGTGCATGACTCCCGGATTCAAAGACTGATAAGGCAAGCCGGTTTTTTCTTGAATAGGCAAAGCATCCATATCCGCGCGCAGACCGATGGTGACGTCGCTGGTCTGCCCCCGGAGAGTCCCGACCACACCGGTTTTGGCGACTCCGGTCTGGATGGAAAGCCCCATGGAAAGAAGTTTTGATGCCACCAGCTTGGATGTGTCGAATTCCCGGTTGCTCAGCTCGGGGTTCATATGGAGGTAGCTTCGGATTTTTATGATTTCTTCCAGATGGTTTTGAATTAACTGGTCAATGCGGAGAGCGGTCTTTTTATCCACGGCCAAGTTTGGAGAATGCAGCAATAAGACACACAGAAATAACCCTGCAAACCGCTTGAATCGCCGCATGAAATTATCTTAAATTGACCGGGAGGTCATGTCAACTTAATTCTGGCTCCAAAGAGGGACGGCCCCCTCCGCTCCAGCCATTTTTTTATGAATTCACCATGTTTATAACACACCGTGAACCATGAAAATGATCCCAATGTCATTCCCGGAGCGGAGCGCTTTTGAGTCTGTCATTCCGAGGCACGCAGTGCCTAGGAATCCCTGACTGCCTCGTATGGGCGGTGGGTTCCGCTTTCACGAGGCAGGAAGGGATTGCCACGGCTTGCCGGCGCAAGCCTCGCAATGACAAAGTGGCAGAAAGGGATGGCCGCGGCCTGCTTCCCAGGCCTCAGGATGACAGCGGAGCTGTCATTTTCTAAGGTATAGATCAGGCTTATCAATTTCCAGGATAATATTAATATGAGAATTGATATTTTACGTATTAAATTTTTCAGGCGCCTCGCCTCTTCCAGGTTTTATCCGTTGGCCGCCCAAATGTTCACTCTCCTTTGCTTTGCCCTTCTTATAGCTGGAGGCTTGGCGGCTCCTCATGTTTCGGAAAAAATGGCGGGGACACTGCGCAACACC
>JAWODN010000086.1:0-11522 GCA_046483285.1 Candidatus Aminicenantota bacterium
AAGAAATACCATGGCTAGCAACACCCCCGGTTGTGTTATCAATATCCAGATCTTTCAAGACCAATTGTTGTGAAGGTGATTGCACATTCACGGCTTCACTACTGGTATTTTGTATACGCCCGTTAGTAACAAAAATATTATTAAGACCGCTATTTACCACCACAGCGCTACCGGCTGTTGCCTCCAACGTATATTGATTTAAATCAAGGAACACATCACTGGTAGCGATCGTTATCGCATCACCGGTGGTGTTTGTTCCATCCTCTTTTAGATAATAACGGCCCCGTGTATATACAAGTCAATGAGGCGGCGGCCGATGCTCCCTTTCCGCCTGATATTTTCCCCATGTCTTTGGGAAGCGGACAGGGTGTTCAGCGACGGCGTCATGGGCAAGGGGGAGATCACCGCACAATCGACCTGCTTGTCCCGGAGAATGACTTCCACGCACCGGCTGAAGACGTCATCGTCCGCCACGGGAGTGGTATCCAGGGGATTCTTGATGTCCTGAAGGCGGCTGATCCCCAGCGGCTCTAAAATCTTCATCAGAGAGTTCTCTGTGACGGAAGAGAACTCCGCCGGTTCCAGATGGGCCTCATTTCTCATGTTATCGGACATGATCACGCATTCAAAACCGGCATTGGAAATCAAAGCCGCCCGCCGGCCGCAGGACTTCCTCCCATCCAAAAAGATCAAACTCTGCATCATGTTATGAAATTCCTGGATATCCTCCGCTATGAACACACCGGCTTGCCGGAGAACGTCGATGCTGACTTGATAATCCCCGGCGACCGACGCGGTATGTCCGGCGGTGGCTGACCGTCCTTCCGGAGTGCGCCCGGCCTTATAGAGGATCACGAACTTCCCCTGCTTGGTGATATCCCGGGCGGCCAGGGCCGTATTCATCCCGTCTCCGGGTTGAAAACCTTCCGCATAAACAGCAAACACCCGGCAGCCGGGATGGTTTTTCAAATGATGCAGGTAATCGGAGATGGTCAAGTCGATCTGGTTGCCGATGGAAATGGCGTACCTGGGCTGAAGAGAAGGCATCTGGGCCATCCGGGACATCATAAACGCTCCGCTCTGGCTGATCAAAACCAGACCGGAGGAGGGGGTTTCTTTCCGGGGCCGGCTGAACATCTTATATTCCGGTATGAAGGTGGTGTCGTATTTTCCGGGCTGGGAAATGATCCCCAGGCAGTTTCCGCCGTTGACAACAGGTGTCAATCTTTTCTTATCCCGGGATGAGGCGATAAGATCCCGGATGTCTTTCTCCAGCCCTCCCCTGCCCTTTTTTTCTCCCATTCCGCCGGCGATAAGGATCAGGGACCTGGCTTTTTCTTCCCGGACCACCTCCTCAATGATATCCCGGCTTTGCTCCGCCTCCACTGTTACAACAAATAAATCCACAGTTTCCGGCAAAGAGGCCGTATCCGGAAAACAGCGGCATCCCTCGATTTCCTCACAACCCGGTTTAACCACATAAATCCGCCGGCGGGGAAACCCCTTCTTGATGATGTTTTTGAGAATAATACGCCCGGCGTTCATTTGGCGGGAGACGCCCATGACGCCGATGCTCTGAGGCTGCAGCAAATGGCGTATCTGATGGACGGGGCGCAAGGCCGGAGGGCGTTTGTTCCTGGAAATCCGGCACATTCCATCCAAAGGGACCATCTCTCCGCTGCGAATCACCAAAGGATTGACCTCGGCCTCTTCGATCACGAAACCGCTTTCCTCCGTAAAAGCGGAAAAAAAGGCCGCCAGACGGAGGAACCGGGAATAAACCTCGATGATTTTTTTTTCGGAAATCAAAGGCGGCGCCTCCCGGAAACTCCCGGTTAATTTGCTGTGCACCGCAAGGGAGCGCAGACGGACGGAAATATTTTTTTCATCACCGGCGTGGGCGGAGGACACGGCCTGGGCTCTTCCGGGCTTGAGCTGCTCCGCCATATACTCCACATCCAGGCCCCCTCCCCCCATGGTGACCACCGGGCCGAACTCCCGGCTTTGCCGGATTCCCAGCAGCAATTCAGAGCCGAATCCGGTTTTATCGTACTCCACCGCTTCGGTGATGAGAACTCCCCTTATGGAAGAATGGATGTCCTCCTCAGGCTGGGATTCCTTCTCTCCTCCAACACTCTGAATCCATTTCAAATAGCGGGCGGGAATATCGCTCAGCATGGATTCGGCCGCTTCCTTGACCGCGGAAAGCCGCTTGGGAACAAACCGGACTCCTCCCACATCCGACTTATGGGTGATCAAAGGAGAAGCAATTTTCAGAACAACCCGCTCACCCGGAAAATTCTCCAGAATTTCCCGGGTGATGTCCTTGCCCTTTTCCAGAAAGAACCAGACGGGAGTGGAAATTCCGGCCGCATTCAAAACCCGGTAAAACTGGTGTTCCAATAGCCGGAATGAATCCGCTTTGCGGAATACGGATTCGATCTCTTGAAAATCAAAGGCCTTCATGATCCGTTTCCGGTTCACTTCCAGCCGGCGGCTTCATCACGTCCCAGCCGGAACGCCTTCTGATTGATTCCCACGGTTTTTTCACCCTTGTCTTGAAAGAGGATCCCAATGCTTTCCAGGAGGGCTTTTTCATCCAGCACCAGGACATGAGAAGCGGCCCCCAGCATCACCATATTTTGGGACTTGGGATGGCCGGCCTCCCGGCTGAGCTTATCCGAATCAATGATAAACGCTTTCCCGGTATCATGGAGGCGTGCCGCCAGCATTTCCTCATCGGGATAGTCCGGAATATTTTTATAGGGAACCCGGCTGGTGATGAGGCATCCCCCCGGTTTGAGGAAATCCAAATACCGCAATGACTCTAAAAGCTCAACGGATAAAAGCAGATCCGCCTTCCCCTTGGGGATGAGATCGCTGTATATTATTTCATCCGAGAGGCGGAGATGCGACTGCACCGCGCCCCCCCGCTGGGCCATGCCGTGAACCTCAGCCTGCTTGATATGCAGATTGCGAAGCAAGGCGGCCTGATCGAGCACAAAAGCGATGGACAGAATTCCCTGCCCTCCCACCCCTGCTAAAATGATGTCCTGTTTCATGTCAGCGGTCTCCTTTTTTTCTCCGGCGGGCTTCCTGAATGCATTCCCGTGACGATATGATAACGGAAAGGCCGCGGTGTTCGATTTCTTCTTTGAGCACACGAATGTTATCCTGGAGATTTTTAGCCAAAGGTGTCATGATCCGGATGTGTTTTTCATCCACCCCCACTCCGGCCGCCAATCTCCGGAGAAACTCACCGGTGGCGAAGGTGGGTTGACCTCCGGTCATGGCGACAGAGGCATTGTCCACAATAATCAAAGTCATATCGCTGTCCGAAGCCGCCGCATCCAGGAGAGGAGTGATGCCGGAGTGAGCGAAGGTGGAATCACCGATCACCCCCACCGAGGGATGAATACCGGCCTCAGCGCCGCCTTTGGCCATACTGACACTCGCCCCCATGCACACGCACGTATCCACGGCCTGGTAAGGAGGAAGAGCACCCAGAGTATAACAGCCGATATCACTGAAAACCACCGCCTGAGAATAGTCTTCAAGTGCCGCCTTTACGGCTTTGAACGTATCGATATGGGGACAACCGCGGCATAACTGCGGCGGACGGAAGGGAATATCCGGCGGTTTCTCTTCAGGTTTTTTTTCAAAAACATGAGCGGCCCGGGCGACCACATCCGGATTCAACTCGCCAGTCAAGGGGAGATGCCCGCTCAATTTACCCAAAATTATTTTTCCGGGAATTCCAAACAACCCCCGGATCCGCCGTTCAATAAAAGGATACCCCTCCTCGACCACCAGAATGGTCTCCGCATGGGCCACCAGGCGGCGGATTAAATTCTCCGGCAGCGGATACGTGGATATTTTCAGTATGGAAGGCCGCTCCTTTTCTCCGGAAAACGTTTCCATGACATAATTGTATCCAATCCCGGATGTGATAATCCCCAAACCGCGATTCTTGTGGTTAATTCTTATCTGGTTGAAATCAGATTCCTGGGACAGTTTTAAGTGCTCCGGCTGGCTGTCCGCCAATTCCTTGAACCGCCGGCGGGCATTGACCGGCAGCAAAGTCCAATCCCGGCTCTCCGGAAGACGGAGCGGGTTCTGTTCCCCCGCCGGAGCCGGTTTGACCCGGGACCGGCTGTGGGCCAGCCGGGTGACCAGCCGGATCACAACCGGAATATGCAGCCTTTCTGAAATCTCAAAGGCTTTCCTGGTCATGTCATACGCTTCCTGATGGTTGGAAGGTTCCAAGCAGATCACTTGAGCGAAATCTGCGAAATAACGGCTGTCCTGTTCGTTCTGCGAACTGTGCATTCCGGGGTCATCCGCCACCGCCACCACCAACCCTCCGTTTATCCGGGTGACCGCGGAATTCATAAAGGGATCCGCGGCCACATTCAGCCCCACATGTTTCATGGACACCAGAGCCCGTTTGCCGGCATAGGAAACGCCTAAAGCTTCTTCATAAGCCACTTTTTCATTGACACACCAGCGGGCTTGATGCGAGCCTTCTTCCCCCTTGATCCGGATCAAGTATTCCATGATCTCCGATGCCGGAGTGCCGGGGTAGGAATAGCCGGCAGTTAAACCGGCATGCACCGCAGCCAAGGCGACGGCTTCATCTCCCAGTAAGATTTTGTCTTGCATGACGTCATCCTTTTGATATGATCTTTCCATGAATCCGACTTATGATGAGAAAATAAGGATATAATCTCCACCCCCGGCTGTCAACCGGCTTCTTCCGGGCAACAACACCCCAAACGATGACAAAATGCCCTTCCCGCCTTTCTCGCTTTTCCCGCCCTCTTCAAACCAGAAAAACAAGATAAACCAGACAAACGAAATAAACTGTTTTTGTTATTTTCGAACGAATAGGTCAGGAGGGCTTTTATCCATATCCCTATAAAGCCGATAAATTCATGTTGAAATAAGCCTGGGTTTTGTTTACTATAGGATAGAGTTAAATGCTATTTAAGGATTTATATGAGGTGGAGGCATGATCAGACTTTCAACCAAAGGACGTTACGGGACCCGGCTTATGTTGAATCTGGCTCATCACTATAATAATGGAAGCAAGGCCATCATTTTAAAAAGCGTTTCTGACGAAGAAAACATTTCCATCCGGTATTTGGAGCAAATCATCATTCCATTGAAAATTCATAACCTGGTCAAAAGCATCCGGGGAGCGGGAGGCGGCTACATATTGGCCCGGGACCCCAGTAAAATTCATCTGAGTGAAATCCTGCACGCCCTGGAAGGCGCCTGCTGTCTGGTGGAATGCGTGGATGATGAGGACTACTGCGACAAAATTCCTTTCTGTGCCACCTATGAAATCTGGAAAAAAGCCAGCCGGATGCTTAAAGATTATTTCGAAAGTGTTTCACTGGCGGACCTGGTCAAGATCGCTGAAGAAAAAGAATCCTGTTCTTGAGCCGGCGGGCTGATCCGCATCAACCAAAACGATTCACCGCTCTTTTGCCCCCGGCGGCATATTCCGGATCAAAAACCGGGTCAGAGTCTCAAACAGATGCCGGCGGGTGTTTTCGCCTTCCGAAATGCCGTGGGAACGGTTAGGATACGGCATGAATGAAAACATCTTGTTGTGGCGGATCAATTCATTGACCAGAGCTTCGGCGCTTTGGTAATGGCAGTTGTCATCACCGGTTCCATGCACCACCAATAAGTTCCCCTCCAATTTATGGGCATGGGTTAGAGGGGAGCCTTGTTTATATCCTTCCGGATTGTCTTCCGGGAGCCCCATGTACCGTTCCTGATAAATGGTGTCATAAAAACGCTGGCTGCTCACTGTGGCGATGGCCATGGCTGTGCTGTACAGCCCGGGATGGCGGAAAATCATGTTCAAGCTCATGGAGCCGCCTCCGCTCCATCCCCAAATTCCGACACGGCCGGGATCGACATAAGGGCGCTGCTTGAGGATCTCCCGGCAGGCTGCGGCCTGGTCATGTGAAGCCAGAATTCCGATCCGGCGGTAAATGCTCTTCCTCCAGTCGCGGCCCCGGGGCACTTTGGTGCCGCGGTTGTCCACACTCACAATCACATATCCACGCTGATTCAACATGGTATGCCAGAGATAATTGGACCCCCCCCAGCTGTCCATCACCGTTGAGCCGGCCGGCTCTCCATAAACATGGAACAACAGCGGGTAAGATTGATTCGGGTCGAAATCCACCGGCTTCATGCAGTAGGCATCCAGCTCCGCCTCGCCGATATCCACCCGGAAAAACTCCACCGGTTGTCTTGCCAGAGCTTCGATTTTGGTATGCAGTTCACGGTTGGCTTCCAGGATTCTGACGGTTTTATGCCCGGGAAGGCGGACCAGATCAATGACCGGCGGAACCCCGAAGCTTGAACCGGTATGGATGGCCCACTCCCCGCAGGGAGAAATCTGATATGAGTGACTCCCTCCCAATTCTTCCGGCGTGATTCTCTCCGCACCCCCTTCTCCGTCCAGACGGCTGCGGTACAGGAACCGCTGGGCGGGGTTATCCGGGGAAGCGATATAATACACCCACCCGTTTTCCTTATCCAGCCCCTCCAGACTGATGACATCAAAATCTCCAGGGGTGATCAGTTCGACCTCTCCGCTTGTCATGGAACCGGTATAGAGGTGGTTCCAGCCGTCCCGCTCGCTCATCCAGATAAAGGCCTTCCCCTCATTCAACCAGTTCAGATTATCCACCACCTCCACCCAGGCATCGCCGGTTTCAGTCAGAATGGTGCGGACTTCTCCGCTTTCCGCGTCTCCCTGCTTTAATTTCAGAGTATTCTGAAGACGGTTGAGATGCTGCAGCACCACACTCCTGGAATCAGCCGCCCAATCCATCCGGGCTATATAATTATTCCGGGGATCCCCCGGGACTTCCATCCACACGGTGGGTCCTCCTCCCGCACCCGCCACGCCGACCCGGCAGGCCGAATTGATGGTCCCGGCCTTGGGATATTTAAAGGCGGTCAGCTTGGGATAAAGCCCGCTGGTATAATCCACCATGGTGAATTCCCGGACTCCTTCGGTGTCCAGCTGCCAATACGCAATGCGGCGGCTGTCCGGACTCCAGCGGAAACCGTCGCGGAGGGAAAACTCCTCCTCATAAACCCAGTCAAAAGTCCCGTTGATGATGGTGTCTGAGCCATCCCAGGTGATTCGGATAATATGATGATCTTCCAAATGTTCCACATAGATATCATGATTATGAACATAACCGGCTTTCCGGCCGTCGGGGGAGAATTTCGCGAACATGAGAGTGGCCGGTCCGGCATCACCGCCCAGCTGATGCAAAGAACCGGAAGTCAGGTCCAGCACCCAGTAATCCCCCCGGGTGTTTTGCCGCCAAACCCGCTGGGAATTTGCATATATCATCAGCTTGGAGCCGTCGGCGGACCAATGATAATCATCGATTTCCAAAGGGCCCGGTGAACCGGCCGGCACCAGTTGTTCGGCTGATATCAATATTTCTCTTTCCCCGGTTTCCGGTTGGTACCAGACGATATCGCGTCCTTTCTCCAGCGCTTCCGATTTTTCCAGGGTGGTATACCCGGCTTTATGTTCCAGCCAACGGGCGGGACCGAAGCGTTTGGGAGAAAACTCAGAGGAGGAATAGATTCTTTCCAAAGTCAAAATGGAAAGATCCTTTTCCGCTCCAGCCGCTGTGATTGATCCCATCAACAAAAACACGGAAAAAATCCAAACTCTATGTTTTTTCATTCAAGCCTCCTTCAATTAGTTTTCCCCTTTTACGATTGTTCCGCCCGCTGTGACCTGGGGGCCTTGATAGCACACCACGGCCTGCCCGGGTGTCACCGCTCGCTGCGGCTGCTTAAAGTGCACCCGGAATGAATCCTTTTCCCCCGGAATCAGGAGGGCCGGCTGGGGTTTCTGGTTATAACGGATCTGGGCTGAAACCGGCACCGGCCTTTTTCCGGCCGGGCGGGATACCCAGTTGACGGCCTCAGCCGTTACCTTTTTTTGGTATAGATGTTCAGCCGGCCCCACCACAATGGATTGCTTCTCCGGATTAATACTCAACACATACAGCGGCTGTTCCGAGGCGACTCCCATTCCTCTCCTCTGACCGATGGTGAACCCGGCGATGCCTGGATGTTTTCCCAGAATTTTCCCCTGAAAATCCAGAATATCCCCGGGCACAAACGCTTCCGGTATCCGGCTTTTCAGAAAACCGACATAATCTTTTCCGGTCACAAAGCATATCTCCTGGCTTTCACTTATCCCCGAACCGGAGAATCCCATCTTCTCCGCCTTCCGGCGGACCATAGACTTGCTCATTTCCCCCAGTGGAAACAGAACCGCCGACAATTGATCCTGGGTCAATGAATACAAAAAATAAGACTGGTCTTTTCTGGGATCAGAGCCTTTTTTCAGCAAAATCCGGCCGCTTTCCGGATCCCGGCTCACCCGGGCGTAATGTCCGGTGGCGATACGCGGTATCCCCAAGCGCCGGGCCTCTTCAAGAAGGAGTTCGAATTTCACAAACCGGTTGCACCGGATGCAGGGATTAGGGGTCCGGCCGTGCTTATATTTCCGAATAAAGTCCTGGATGACTTCTTTTTCGAACGTTTTTTTCAAGTCCAAGTCATAATGCCGGACACCCAGCTTTTCAGCCGCCCGGGCGGCGGCGCCGTCCATCCCTTCCACCAGGATGAAGGTGACTCCGGTGACGTCATAACCGCTTTCCTTGAGAACGGCGGCCGCCATGGTGGAGTCCACACCTCCGCTCATGGCCACCAGAATCTGTTTTTTCATGGCTGTTATCTTTCAGGAAGACAGGCTTGCCCACCGCAGCCGCAGGGAATTAAAAACCACGGAAACCGAGCTGAAAGCCATGGCCGCCGCCGCCAACACCGGGCTGAGAAGAATGCCGAAAAAAGGATACAGCACTCCGGCGGCCACCGGGATACCGGCGCTGTTATAAAAAAAGGCCCAGAATAAATTTTGTTTTATCGTCCGGATGGTCAAGCGGCTGAGTTTAACGGCGGCCGCCACTCCCCTCATATCGGCTCCTATCAAAGTGATATCCGAGGCTTCCATCGCCACATCCGTTCCTGTTCCGACAGCAATGCCCACATCGGCCTGGGCTAAAGCGGGGGCGTCATTGATCCCGTCGCCCACCATTCCCACCCGCCGTCCCTCAGCCTGCAGGCTCCGAATTGCCTCCACCTTATCCTGCGGAAGCAGCTCAGCTTTAAAGTCATCAATGCCGGCTTTCCGGGCCATGGCCGCGGCAGTGCGGCGGTCGTCTCCGGTCAACATCACCACATGCAGCCCCATTTTCTTCAAATTCCGGACGGCGTCCCAGGATCCCTTTTTTAAATCATCCGCGATGGCGATAAAACCTGCGGCTTGTCCCTCCACTGCTGTGAAGATCACGGTTTTTCCTTCCCGGGAAAAATCCTCCAGCATACCGCCCGCTTCTGAAAAGACGATCCCTTCCTGTTCCATCAGCCGGGGGCTGCCCACCAGGACCGTCCGGCCCTGAACCTCCGCTTTCAGTCCCAGTCCTTCCAGCAGTTGAAAGTTTTCAGGATCATCCAGCTTGATTTCCCTGCGGACGGCTTCCCGGATAACCGCTTCCCCCAGTGGATGCCCGGAAGCTTTTTCCGCCGAAGCCGTCAACAGTAAAATTTCGTCTTCTTTTGTATCTCCCAAGGCATACACATCGGTAACCACCGGTTCTCCCTGAGTCAGGGTTCCGGTTTTATCAAAAATCACCGTATCCAGTTTGTGTGCGGTTTCAAGGCTTTCGCCGCCTTTGATGAGAATCCCATGCTGTGCGCCTTTTCCTGTGCCCACCAGAATCGCTGTGGGGGTGGCCAGTCCCAGCGCGCAGGGACACGCAATGATCATCACCGCCACGAAATTCAACAACGCGGGAGTCAAAGCCGGTTTGGGGCCAAAAATCATCCAAACCGCAAAAGTGCACACCGCCAGGCCAATAACCACCGGAACAAAATACCCGGCGACAACATCCGCCATCCGCTGGATGGGAGCCTTGCGCCCCTGGGCTTCCCTGACCAGCCGTATGATTTGGGCCAAAGCGGTTTCATCTCCCACATGTGTCGCCCGGAACCGGAAACTTCCGCTTTTGTTGATGGTGGCTCCGATGACATCATCCCCTGCGGTTTTGGAAACCGGCAGGCTTTCTCCGGTGATAACGGATTCATCCACGGTGGAGCGGCCCTTGACCACCACTCCGTCAACCGGTATTCTCTCCCCCGGGCGGACGATCACCTCATCCCCCGTCAAAACCTCCTCAACCGGAATATCATGTTCTTTTCCGGAACGGATGACCCGGGCGGTTTGCGGCTGCAGTCCCATCAACTTCCGGATGGCATCGGAAGCCCGTCCCTTGGCCCGGGCTTCGAGCCAGCGGCCGAAAAGGATCAGAACAATGATCATAACCGAGGTGTCGAAATAAACCTCCGGCTCGATTCCTCCGGCTTCAAAAAATTCCGGAAACACGGCGGCGGCGGCGCTGTAAAAATAGGCGGCCGAAGTCCCCACCGCAATCAAAGTATTCATATCCGCACTGCGGTTTTTGAGGGCACTCCACGTTCCCCGGTAAAATCTCCAGCCGATCCAGAATTGGACAGGGGTCGCCAGCGCCCACAAAACCCAGGGGCTTTGCAGAAAATCCGGTGTCCAGGGAAAAATATGGGGCATGCTTCCCCAAAAAACAAACCACCCCAATATGATCCCCGCCAGAAGCCTGACCCTCAGATCCCTGACCTCTTGATCCCGGGCGATTTTTTCGGAATCCCGCCTGTCCTCAGGTGAGGACCGGATAACTTTATAGCCGGCTTGAACAACCGCCGATTCCAGTTTTTTTACCGAAGCCATCTCCGGAAGGTATTCAACCCGCGCGACAGCGGTGCTGAGATTAACGGCGGCATGAACAACCCCCTCAACGCGGGACAAGGCCTTTTCAATGGTTTTCACACAGCCGGCGCACTGGATTCCCTGAAGCTGGATGTCACGGGATTCAAGGGGAACCCGGTATCCCAGGGCCTGAATCCCTTTGATTATATCTGCGGGCCGGATTTTTTCCTGAATCACCGCCATGGCGGCCCGGCCGGTCATGAGATTGACAGAAGCCTCTGTCACCCCATCAAGTTTCCGGAGGAAATTTTGAATTTTGGCGGCACAGGCGGCGCAGCTCATCCCCTGAATGGGAATTTCCAATCTTTCGCTTTTTTTGTTTCCGGAATTCATGTCGCCATTTTACCTGATCTATACTTAGAAAATCACTTCCTTGCGTCATATGGAATTCAGGTATGGCTTGAGCTCCCTTCAGATTTTTAACGCCATTCTTCGCGCTGTGTTTTCGGCTGCTGCGCAACTCCCCCCGTCCGTGGGTCAAACATGCTCGCAGCCCGGCTTCGCCGGGTTCCCTCAAACACAGCCCTCAGAAGGCTAAATCTTCAAGGTCGCTTCAGCCACATCTGAATTCCATAAAGCCGTATTAACCTCATTC
>JAWODN010000096.1:0-11081 GCA_046483285.1 Candidatus Aminicenantota bacterium
TGGCAGGAAACTGGCGAGGACGCGCGCATTATGTCTGGCATGCCGGTACTCGTGCGCTACTTGCGTGAGGCCGACGAGACGCATGGCACAAATCACACCGATAGTCTCGCCAAACAGCTGGCAATGATTGGCATGAAAATCGTTCTTGCGGACGGGCATGTGCACCCGAAGGAGCGTGAAGTCCTACAGAACCACCTCTCGATGATCGCCCCGTCTCAGTATTTGCCTGCGATGCCTGGTCAGGGGGAGGCGACGCTCGAGGACCTCATGCAGGAGCTCGACACTACGATTGGGTTGGATGTTGTGAAGGAGCGCGTCAAGGGGCTCATTGCTCTGGCGAGGGTCGGTAAAGAGCGCGAAGAGCATGGCCTGGGTGGACCCGTAATCTCTCACCACATGGCGTTCACGGATGTCATGGTTCGTGGTGTGTTATACTCATGATGAATTCATAAAAAAACGGCGATGACACCGTACCCTTAGGGCGGGCCGAAACCACCCGGCCCCTGAGCCGTTTTTCCTGATTTGGGATGTGGACAGATATATCCCGTTTCTATAGAATACGTGTTAATGCCAAAAAAAATATCCGTCACCATCCTCTTCGGAGGCAGGTCTGCTGAGCATGAGGTCTCTCTTCAATCCGCCGCCGCTGTTTACCGCCATTTGGATCCGTCAAAATATAAAATTCATTCCCTTTACATCAACCGGAAAGGACAATGGAAGCCGGTGACCTCTCCGGTTGTTTCCCGGGTGGAATTGACCAGGGGGCCTTTTTATTCTTTTTTGTCATGGGCACAAGTGATATCCGAACCCCTGGAAATCACTGACATCTATTTTCCCGTTTTGCACGGGCCTTACGGAGAAGACGGCGCCATTCAGGGCTTTTTTCAAATGTCGGATGTTCCCTATGCCGGAGCTTCCGTGCTGGGTTCGGCCGTGGCTATGGATAAAGCCGTCGCCAAAACCATATTCAAAGCCATGGGCCTTCCGGTCGTGGACCACACGGTCATTCGAAAGCCGGATTGGCAACATAACCGGAATAAAACTTTGGCTGAAGCCAAGCGGTCTTTCCCCCTTCCGGTTTTTGTCAAGCCGGCCAATCTCGGATCCAGTATCGGCATCAGAAAAGTCAAGAGCTGGGATGAGCTGGAATCCGCCATGGAAGCCTCTTTCGCATACGACCGGAAAATTTTGGTGGAAAAGGCCATAGCCGGCCGCGAATTGGAATGCAGCGTTCTCGGAAATGACTTTCCTCAAGCCTCGCTGCCGGGTGAAGTCATTCCAAACCGGGAATTTTACGATTACCGGGACAAATATATCGAAGGCAAGACTCAATTCGGGATTCCCGCTGACATTCCGAAGTCTTTGATTAAAAAAATTCAAAAACTTTCCACTCAGGCTTTCCTGGGACTGGAATGCCGGGGTATGGCCCGGGCTGATTTTTTCCTGGAAAGAACATCCGGCCGTTTGTTCCTGAACGAAATCAACACCATCCCCGGATTCACTGACATCAGCATGTACCCTAAACTCTGGGAAGCCAGCGGTCTCCCCTTTCCGCGTCTTTTGGATAAGCTGATCGAACTCGGCCTTGAATTCCACTCCAAACGAATTTGACATGAGAATCCTTGGCATTGATTATGGAGATAAAAATATCGGTTTGGCCTTAAGTGACGAATTGTTCGTGACAGCCCGCCCTTTGGCAACATACCGGACCCAAAGCAAGCATGAAGATAAAAAACACTTCGAAAGTCTGATAACAGAACACCAAATCGGCCGAATCGTTGTCGGCCTTCCCATCCGGATGAACGGCAGCGAAGGCAGCCGGGCCGAAAAGACCCGGCAATTCGGGGACTGGCTTAAATCTTTCCTGGAAATTCCAGTGATTTACTGGGATGAACGTCTTTCCACCTGGGAGGCTCAGCAGCACCTGAAGAGAAAAAAAATAAAGCCCGAAGATTGGAAAAAGAGCGAAGACGCTCTTTCCGCCGCCATAATCCTGATGGATTATCTCGAGGCTGTGTGCCATGATTAAAATCATCAAAATTTCGGTTGCTTTTGCTTTGATCCTCATGTTCAGCTTCATGGGTTGGTTTCTCTGGCGCTATCAATTCCAATCAATCCGACCCAGCAGAGAGGTTTCGTATGAAATTTCTGCCGGACAGAGCGCTGAATCCATCGCCCGGAATCTCCAGGAAAAAGGAATCATTAAAGACCGGTTTAGCTTTTTGCTCGGATACAGGTTGTTCTATTCCGGACAAAGCCTGAAAGCCGGCGAATATCTTTTCCGGTTCCCCCTCACTGGACGAGATGTTCTGAAAAAAATCATCGCAGGAGATGTCCGGCTGCATTCCATCACTATTCCGGAAGGCTTGACCAGATACGAAACCGCGGACATCCTGGAAAACCTTAATTTTTTGAACCGCCAGGATCTTCTGGAGGCTTCGGAAAACATCCGTCTTATTTCGGATTGGGACCCTGAAGCCACTGACCTGGAAGGATATCTTTTTCCTGAAACCTACAATGTGCCGAAAAAAATCACTCCTTCAAAAATGATAGAGACCATGGTCAATCAATTCAAGCATGTGTTCAATCAGGAATGGCATCTTCGGAGAAAGAAATTCAATATGACCGTCCGCGAAGTCGTGACCCTGGCTTCACTGATTGAAAAAGAAACATCTTTGCCTGAGGAAAAACCACTGGTTTCCGCCGTTTTCCACAACCGCCTAAGGAGAGGAATGAATCTGGCATGCGACCCCACTATCATTTATGCCTTAAAAACCCGGAATGAATTTTACAGCACTCTCACCAAAACAAACTTGAAGCTTGATTCTCCTTATAACACTTACCTCTATCCAGGCCTTCCTCCCGGTCCGATTGCCAGCCCGGGAAAAAGCTCCCTGCATGCCGCCCTCTATCCGGCTGATGTGAATTACCTTTATTTTGTTTCCAGAAACGACGGCAGCCATAAATTCAGCGAAACCTACCGGGAACACGTCAATGCCGTCAACAAATATCAGCGCCGGATTCCATAGGGCCTTGTCATCACCCGTATTAAGTTATGCTCATTCAAACATGCTCGCAGCCCGGCTCCGCCGGGTCCCCTCAAACACAGCCCTCAGAAGGCTAAATCTTCAAGGTCGCTTCAGCCACACCTGAATTCCATATAACCGTAACAACCTCATTCCGTTAATAAATCATAGCTCAAGTGAAACCCCTGTTCAAAATCCGCGAGAAGGGCGGCACGGCTGGAGGGGGCCCCGCCCGCAGGCAGCGAGGACGGGGGAGGAAGCCGTGCCGGGTCCCTTCTTCCGATTTTCATTGTTCGAGGTGTATTATACACATGATGA
This sequence comes from Candidatus Aminicenantota bacterium, assembly GCA_046483285.1. Lineage (GTDB taxonomy): Bacteria > Acidobacteriota > Aminicenantia > Aminicenantales > Aminicenantaceae > CAYRTV01. Next base: position 3,345 of record JAWODN010000096.1, read on the forward strand.
ATTTATAAAAATGGTGATGTTTTTTTCAGAGGCCTTCTTCTTTTCCCGCTCGTCTCGCCCGTCCTGCTTTTCTCGCCTTTCTCGCCTTTCTCGCCTTTCTCGCCTTTCTCGCCTTTCTCGCCTTTCTCGCTCGTCTCGCCCTCTTCAAACCAGATAAACCAGATTTGTTGTCTTCGAGCGAATAGGTCAGGCAAAAATTAATCGCGGTGATAAAATAGAAAAAATTTTTTTTTTCTGATATAGTAAAGATTACAACAATAGTAGTTTATCACCAAAGGAGGAAAAATGAGAATAAAAAAATTAATGGTGCCTGCTATTATATTGGGGGTCATTATAAGCATTGTCCACCCCCTGCCAGCAGGCGCTCAAGAGGAACAGGAAGAATCTGAAGTGATTTATATTCCCCCTGAAGTCAAGGCTGAACTGAAGAAAGGCATGGAACACCGCACACCCCGTTTGGATATTCCGTTTGTCATCTTTGAGCATTTCTATCTCCCCGCCCGCGAAAACATACACAGCATTTTCCTTTTTAAAGCCAAAAATGAGAACCTTGATTTCACGCCGCCCGCCGCGGAAACCGAAGAGGAGGCGGAAGCTCAGCAGCCCATGGAAGAATCCAGCCTTTTGGTCTCTGATTTAAACGCCTTTTTGTGGTTTGATCAATTGGACGGGGATTACGAAAAGGAAGTGTATATCCCCTTTCAACTTCAGGAAGAAAAAGACGATTATGATCCGGAAGAAGAACCCATGTATTCCGCCGGATACCCTCTTCCCCCGGGAAAGTATTTGCTGTCAATGGCGATAACTTCCAAAGACCTGCAAGAAATTGGCACGCAATATTTTGAATTCGAGCTCCCTTCCCCCGTTGACTTTCAGGACGACCTGGATACCACTCCGGTTTTCTTCGCCCGCGACATCCAGCAAATGGAGGCGCCGGAAACAACCACGGAAATCCATAAAGGTTTTTTCACCTATTCCATTTTAAGAATAGAGCCCGTGCTTGAAAACGTGTTCGCCCAGGGGGAGCATTTGGATGTGTTTTTCTATGTGTTCGGCGCCCAGCCGGATCCGGAAAGCAATAAGTTCAACCTCACCGCTAATTATGAACTGGTGGAAGATGACGAAGTGATTGTCCGCTATGCTGAAGCCTCCTATGACGCGCCCATCATCAGTCAGCCGCTTCCTCTGGAACGAACAGTTCTGATTCAAAAGAAAAAGGGCGAGGAAATTATTGAAGAAAAGAAAGAAACCCGGGATGTGGAACCCGGAGAATACACTTTTATTATCCAGCTTCAAGAAAACGTTTCCGGAAAATCCCTGGAAAAAAACATTAAAATCTCCGTAGTGGAAGAAAAAGAATAAAAGGGATTTTTCAGTCGAAGCCGCCGGAAAGCCGCGGTCTCCAAACCGCGGCTTTTTTTTTGATTATTTCTCTTTGATATCTTTCACCATGGCTTTGATTTGAGGCTGCTGGCTGTTCAATTTCAGCGAGAAGTTCAAAACCTCCAGAGCCTTTTCATTCTGGCCGGTCTCATGATAGCTGCGTCCCAGAGCATTCAGAAGAGCGGTGTCACTGTTGTAGATTTTGTTGCCTTCCTGAAGGCTGTCGATAGCCCCGGCATAATCTCCCAATCCCATGAGCGCCTTTCCCTTCAGCAGATAAAATTCATACTCCGTGCCTTCGTGATCCTTCAAATGCTCGATGACCTCAAGACCTTTATCAAATTTTTTCTGGTCTATCAAAAACTGAGAATAGTCCAGGACTGCTTTTCTATAGTCCGGCTTCATTTCAAAAGCGCGTTGGTAAAATTTTCCAGCTTTTTGCGGTTGATTGGAATTATGGTATTGATTGGCCAGCATGAGGTTGAAGACAAAACTGTTCGCATGCGAAACCGCCTTGGTTTGGGACACAGGATGAGCCACAGCCGTTTCGGGTGAAATAATCAAATTGGTTCTGGCGCTGTCCAGAGCGACGCCTTCCTTCCCTTTCAACTCTACTGTGACTTCATAATAATCAGGAGAGAACTGGCCGGCTTCGAACTGATGATTCACGGGAATGAATGAATTATAGGGGTAATCCGTTAAACGGATATCCGCCGTTTTTTCAACCGGCTGGTTCGGTTTCATTCCTTGGATATGGATTTTCAAACGTCCGGATTCCCATAATTCCCGGTTGATATTATTCATATTGATCATAAAATGGAGTTTATCGCTTCCGGAGAAAGTGTTTTTAGGATCCAAAAGGAGCTTTGTGTCCATCATCTTGAAAGGAATATGCAAATTCCCCCGGTATTTCTGAGATTGATATCCGACAAGAAACGTGTCGATCCGGGGCTCTGCCGAAAACTCCGGCACCGTGATGTTTTTTTCAAAAACACTGAATTCCTTTCCCACGGAATTCTGAAGCAGAACAATGAGTTTATAGGTTCCTTCGGCAACGGGAAAAGAATCTTCGATAGCGATGCCGCTGCTTTGTATCCCTTCGACTTTGTCCGGAGAGAAATAAAATGGAAAATCTTTGGCATATTGGAAAACAATATCTTCATCATCTTCATCGCTTTTCCGCAAACTCACATTGATGGAAAAATTGCAGAAATATTGGTCCCTGGGTTCATAGTAATCCACAGAAATCTTTTGCGGCGCCATAAAAAAATGAATAAAATTCATATCCAAAACGGGGTCCCAAATAAAAGCCAAGAAGGTTTCGCTTTCGATATAATTTGTCATGTACTCGGAACTGACCATTCCTTTATAATCCAGGAAATGAGTGGCATATTTGGGATTGATGTCTTTTTTAGGCGACTCCAGGATATCTGCAATGATGATGCTATTAACCGGGGACGGCTGATAATTAAATGGAATATCTCCGGGAATCAAAGAATGAGAGACCAGAGCCAGAGTGGGGGCCAATTCTTGAATTTTCTCATACAGGGCCTGGTAATCGGACGGATCCATTTGCCTGCCCTCAATCAACAGAGCACTGGGGCCGTCCGCCACATAATCGTAAAGCCGGAATTCTCCGATTCCGCCCCGCTTGTAAAAAAGCATAGCGAAATGAGGGGGAAGCCCTTTGTCTTTATCTCCATAATAGTACCAGACTTCAATCGGATAAAGCCCTTGCTGCCCAATATAGCGTTCCACACTATGGGGTTCACCCAAAATGATATGAATACGGCCTTGATCCGTTCTCCAGCCTTCCCTGGCCGTTGAACGGCCGTACCTCTGATTGGCATAGTGAAAACGTTTGGTGTGCTCCTGTTTGTATTCATTCACAGGAGTCCCGGGAGTCGGATCTCTCTGTTTCCAAAACGTCTCTATAAATATATCCCGGTCGCGGTTTGATTTTAACTGCATGAAGACGTCCCGCTCTTCTTCCATCATAATATACTGAGTCAAATCCAAAAAATCCTGGTACCTCTCGGGCAAATCCCTGCGTTTGATTTCCTGGGCAAATACCGGCCCCAAAAAAACCATTAATATGAGAAATCCTCCCAGCCAAATACAAATTTTGTTTCTCATTGAATCACACCTTGACATTAAAAATTTTGCGGACTCTCCCGGTTTCAGGAACGCTCACCACCACATCGAAATAATAAGCACCGGGACTCAAGGAGTACGGAATGGCTAATTTGAGTTCTTTGGAATCCAGAAGTTCCTGCTCGGTGATTTCAACTTTTCTGGCGGCTTCAAACTCCTCTAATTTGGGGCCTTTTTTTTTATAAACATAAAACTTGAATTGAAATTCTAAGGTTAAAAAATCATCTTCTTCCACGAAAACAAGCGCGTCAGCGGGAATAAAAATCTGGATTTCCTGGTTTCTTTTATCATAATTCAACTTGAAGTCCATAAATTTTTTGGTCCACTCTTCGCTGGCGGAACCGGCCGCTGTTAAACCCAGTTTGGCCATTTCTAGAGCGTCAAAAAAACTGCCGTACACACCACTGTAAGGATCAAATGTATAAGACCCGTCTCCTCTCTTATCAATGAATTCCACTCCGAAATTGTAATTGTAATAAACCCAAACTTGAATGCCCTTCGCTTCAGGATAACTCAGCATGGGACGGCGCTCAATCCGGTCAGGGGGTCCAAAATAAATATATATGCGTCCTCTGTCGGTTTTCCAGCCCGGGATTCCCTCTTTGAAATAAGTATTGGCATATTCGATGCGGCGGTAAAACTCCTGTTTAAATTCATTGACTTCCTGGTCGGGACTGGGGTCCCGCTTGTCCCAGAACTCTTGGATAAATTCTTTCCGGTCCTCATTGCTGGGCATATGATTGAAAATTTTTTTTTCCTGGTCGGTCATAATCAGCCGGGCGGTTTCATAAAATTCACTGGTGGCCGGATCCAATTTCACGGCACGGGAAGGTCCGCAGGACCACATCCATGCCGCCGTCGCAACCCCCGCCATAAAGATAAATACCTTTTTTTCAAACATGCTGACCCCTGCCGGTTTCCACCGGTTCTTAAAAAATTATCTCAAGTAATCAAGGAACCCCCGAACCTGGGAGGCCCGCTGGGAATCCGGATCTTTTTCCAGATAAAATTCAAAATGTTCTATAGCTTTCTGATTATTGCCCAGAGAAAGGTTTGCCAGACCGGCTTGATAAACGGCATCAATATAATTTTCATCCAGCTCCAAGGCCCGTTCATAGTACTGCAGTGCCTCCGCATACTGCCCCTGGTTGTAATAATTGGTGCCGATGTTGTAGAGGACAGTGGTGTCTTCGATTTCTTCGAAATCAATCTTATTATACCATTCCAGGGCTTCCCCTTCTTTCCCTTGGTTGGCCAGGGTGTTTCCGATTTGAAGCTTGGCCCGGACATTATCCGGATCGGCATCCAGCACTTTCTTATAATAACTGATCGCGGTTTCATATTCTTCCATTTGAAAATAGGCATTGCCGATATTCATATTTATAATGTATGCGTCGGGATTCTCCGTCAGCATTTTTTCAAAGACCGCGATGGATTCCTTATACTGCCCCTCTTCATACAAATCGTTCCCCTTGGTCAGATCCTCTTTCAGACTAGGGGTGATAACCAGGCCTTCCTGTTTTTCTAAAGTGACTTCTGTATCAGGATTGCGACCGTAACTTTTTACTTCAATGCTTATTTTTTTTGGTAAATATCCGATTTTCTCGAAGTCCAAATTCCAGGCACCGCCTCGAATCCAGGACGCCACCCATTTCCCCTCTTCATCGGTTTTAACCTCGAATCCGGATTCTCCTTTAAGCGAATAAAGTTTGACCGTTACGCCTTCAATCGGATTGCCTTCCTCATCATAAACAAAACCTTTTATCCTGGCTTTGCCTTTATAAGTTTGGGCAAAAGCCACATTTCCCACAAAAACAATCAATATCATCAGCCAAACGGTTTTTTTCATTTTTATCCTCCACCGCTATTTTAGCATTTCGCCCTCCAAAAAAAAAGACTGTGCCCCCAAGACTTTTTATCCTGTTCTATTCGTTCGAAAATGACAAAAACAGTTCATTTTGTCTATCTGGTTTATCTGGTTTGAAAAGGGCGAGAAAAGCGAGAAAGGCGAGACGAGCGGGAAAAGAAGAAGGCCTCTGAAAAAATCAAACATGAACATTTTTATTTGTCGTGGATGGCGAAACCGCCATGAATAATGACTTAGAAAATGACAAGTCATTGTCATCCTGAGGAGAGCAGCAACTTAAGGATCTTGTGCTTCTTCGTCGGATCGAATGTCAGCGTCTTCATATAAGAACCGTCACCTCCCTAGTAACACTCGCACAGCGAGCCGGCTAAAAAGACTGAATAGAATGAGAAGACTTAGCCTGAATTATTCACGGGTCGAGATTGACGCAGATGACGACAATTCTTTAATTCAATGTCGTCCCGAGGAGCGGAGCGACGAGGGATCTGTGAGTGCTTTCGTCAGGCCATATGGATAACGGGTTGCCAATTCGAAGCAGTCCGGAATCCTTCGCTCCGCTCAGGATGACATTAAATTAATAAAAGGTCGTCACTTCACTGCGAATGCCCTGCAACAAAGTTCTATTGCGAGGCCTGCGGAGCAGGCCGTGGCAACCTGAGACGGATAGATTATAAAGAACGGAGGCGTCTAAGATCCTCACGTCGCTTCGCTCCTCAGGACCCCGCCCGGAGGGTAAAAAAATTGCGATTAAAATAAAAATATGAAAATGAAAAACTTTCCATTTGAACTTTCAATAAAAATCATGTTAATTGCTGATAAAAAAGGGATTGCAAAAACATCGCAATTTTTTTATAAATAATTCAGGTTAGATAGACCCAGATGGACGATAGACTAAAAGAACGCAACAAACGCAATAAACGCGACAAACGCGAGCGCAGCGAGCATAACGAGGCACTCTAAGATTTCCGTCGCTCCGCTCCCCGGAATGACACACTCAAAGGCACGGCGTGCCCCGGGACGACATGCTCCTTGTCATTGCGAGGCTTGCGCCAGCAAGCCGCGGCAATCCCTTTCTGCCACGTGAAAGCGGAACCCGCCGCCAAGACGAAGCAGTAAGGGATCCCTCGGTGCTTCGCACCGCTGGATGACACATTCAAAGGCACGGCGTGCCCCGGAATGACATTGGGATCATTTTCATCGTTCTCGGTGTATTATACTCATGATCTGTACCTTGGAAAATGGTTTCTTTGTTGCCATGGGAGCGGGAGATGGATCGCCGCCACGCGGATGTCCCCAGCGAGGACATCCGCTCCGATTCCGGCTTCGCTCTCCTCTCCTGCGGAGAGGAACCGTGCCCGCTCAGCCTTCATACGGGCCGGCTTATCCATCATCCCGCTCCCACAGCAACAGTTCAAAAGTGATTCTCATCGTTCATGGTGTGTAATACTCATGATGAAATCAAAAAAAAATGGCGGCGGGCGGGCCGGAAAGCGGCCGGACACCTTGACAATATCCGGGACCAGACTTATATTAGGACTTGGCTGAATGGAGGTCGATATGGAAATTCGCATGAAAATCAAGGGACTTGTGATTGATCCCATCTCAAAAATGCCCATCGTGGTTCTGGAAGATCCTCAAAAGGAAAGAATGCTCCCCATTTGGATTGGTGTTTTTGAAGCCAACGCCATCTCCCTGAAACTGGAAAACATCGCCACTCCCCGGCCGATGACGCACGATTTGGTCCAAAATCTCCTGAATAATTTGGATACGCACGTGGAAAAAATTGTTGTCAGCGATATAAAAGACAATACTTTTTATGCCACTATTTACTGCCGGCATAATGGAGAAACCATCCCCATTGACTCGCGTCCCTCTGACGCCATAGCTCTTTCTTTGCGGACCGGCTCCCCCATTTTTGTGGAAGACGAGGTCATCGAAAAGGCGCAAAGCTTAAAGTTTGATGAGAATCTGGAAGATTCAGAAAAGCTGAAAAGCTGGCTGGAGAACTTAAAACCTGAAGATTTCGGCAAGTATAAGATGTGAACCCGGGCCGGAGTGATAATCTATAGTGATTTTTTAACCTGACCTATTCACGGGCCGAGATTGCCGCAGATGCGAGGCGCAGGGCATGAAGCCGTGGTACTTCACTGCGAATGCCCTGCAACAAAGCAGATGCGGTGAGAGCCGGCCCGCCCGAAGGGTAAAAAAATTGCGATTAAAATAAAAATATGAAAATGAAAAACTTTCTATTTGAACTTTTATTAAAAAACATGCTAATTGCTGATAAAAAAGGGCTTGCAAAAGCATCGCAATTTTTTTATGAATAATTCAGG
>JAWODN010000121.1:0-100263 GCA_046483285.1 Candidatus Aminicenantota bacterium
GGCGTCTTTTCTCTATCCTCAAACTGAATCCGGTTCCCTTGAAAATTTCATGGACCGGTTTGTCCGGTCCCTTGAGGGCCAGCGTCTTTCGGAATATGTGAATCATTATACTTTTGGTTTGCGGGAGAAGGAATCCGCTTCCATAATCAGCATGTTTGAAGATTTCGACATGGAAACCGTTTCCGCGGATATCATGTCTTTAAAGCAAACCGGAGATAATAATGCGGTTGTTCATATCAGGGCTGCTTTTCAGAATTTTTTCTCGGTGATTATGGAGGTCTGGAAGCTGGAACTCTTTCTGTCCGAAAAAGGATGGGCTGTCATAACCAAGCAGAGCATCGGAAATCCCCAGAAAATGTATTCCATATCCATCCCCTCATCCCGTGCTGAGAGGGTCAGGGGGGTGATTATCCAGCATGCGGATATCCGGATTTATTTTGAAGATGCGTTGGTTTTTTATGACAATATTCCGGAAATTGATACCGCCCTATTGGTGCTGGGGAAAGGAGAGGTGGATTTCGAGCCTTCCCTTCAGAGGGAGCGTCATCAACTGGACTTAATTTACGGTAATCCTTTTCTTAGGGAAGAGTTGGAATATGCTTATATCCGTGGCAACGATTCTTTTTTTGCCAAAAATATTAATATCATCCCCTATGATGACACCGGACCCCCTTCCGTTTCAGAAAAAGATTGGAAAAGAGTTTCCACATTATTTTCCCGGCATTACCCCCGGTCGTTTACAGTGGAAAGTCCTTGGGTGGATTCTTTAATGACCGTTCTCCCTCAGGGTGATGAGGCTGTTTTTGAATTTGAAACCAAAAAAAAGGGTGTGTTCACTTATATTAATTCCCCTTTTTCCGATGAAGAGATCAGTTTATACGAGTGGAAAGAAAGCCGGTTGATTTGCTTGTATTCTCCCCCCATTGAAGAAGGTAAAAAAAGACTGTTCATCAGCCACGTTCAGAAATATGATGTTAAAGACATCCGGCTGAAATTGATTTACCGGCCGGAGGATTATCTTTTTTCCGGAAACGCGGAAATCCGGCTGGAGTCTTCGGTGGGAAGGCTGGGGGTGGTGAAGTTTAAATTCAATCCCGATTTGCAGGTTTTGAGGATTCTGGATGAAGATGAAAATGATTTGTATTACACCTGGGACCGGCTGAGAAAAACGATTTATGTTTATTTTTTAAGTGAAGTTCCCAGGGGCAGCACCGCCCGCCTCCAGGTGTATTACCGGGGAAATATTCCGCCTCCACCGGTTACTGCGAATGTGATTGGAACGGGGGGCATTCAGAATATCGATAATTTTCCGGTGGAATTCCGGACCTATCTCTACAGCCGGAGGGCTTATTGGTACCCTTCGCCTCCCGATGACGACTATTTCACAGCCGGATTGACCATTTCCCTTCCAAAGGGATTTGATGTCATTTCCAGCGGGCTGCGGTCCAGTGACGTTTCCGGCCGCCGGGACGGAGGGAATACGGAATCCGAATTTGTGACCACCCGTTTTGAATCTCAAAAGCCGTTGAAATATCTTTCTTTTATTGTGGGCCGGTTCAGAGAGGTTTTCCGCAAGGACCAGCCGCGGTCCATGGTTTATTTCCAATCTTCCCGGGCCCGTCCCGATCAATGGAATGTTTTGGAAGAAGCCGGGAAAATCATATCTTTTTATGAATCAAAATTTGGTGAATATCCTTATCAAAAATTCACCCTCCTCAAAAGGGTTTGGGCTTCCGGCGGGGGACACAGCCCTCCCGGGTATATTGTTATCAACGAATTGCCGCAGGGAAGCCGTTTTCGCTTCCGCCTGCAAAGCCGGAGCCCGGTTGATTTTTCGCAATGGCCGGAGTATTTCCTGGCCCACGAATTGGCTCATCAATGGTGGGGTCAAGGGGTGTCATGGAAAACATACCGGGATATATGGCTGAGCGAAGGCTTATCTCAATTTTCTGCTTCCCTGTATCTGCTGGAAAAATATGGACCGGGAGCTTTTTCCCGGATCACAAAAAAATTTTCCTCCTGGACGGAAAAAAAGTCCAAGTGGGGAGGCATAACCATGGGATCGCGGATAAGTCATTTTGACTTTGACGCCTACCAGGCTATTGTGTACAACAAGGCGGCTTTGGTTCTCCATATGCTGAAAGATTATATCGGAGAGGAATTGTTTTTTGCCGGCATCCAGAAGTTTTTTTCCAGAAATGAATTTTCCGTTGCCGGAACGGCGGACTTCCGCGGAATTTTCCACAATGTTTCGGGTGTGGATTTGGATGATTTTTTTCATTGCTGGTTTGAAAATCATGAGCTTCCCAAGGTGGAGGTGCGTAAATTTATTCAAGAAGCGGAAGAAGGGTATCGGCTGCGGCTGGATGTGAATCAGACGGGTGATTCCTGCTTCATTTTTCCTCTTTGGGTGGAATGGGAAGAACGGAGACAAAAAATAAGAAAGAAAATTCTGGTAAATAAAACGAGAGAGCAGTATATATTTCAGCTTAAAGAAAAACCAAGGAGAATTAAAATCAACCCCGACCGGGCGGTTCCGGGAGATTTTCGCATCCGTTAGCTTAACCTATTACTTTGCCTGACCTATTCATAAAAAAATGGCGATGTTTTTGCAATCTTTTCTTATCAGTGATATGCATGGTTTTTAGTGTAAGATCAAATGGAACGTTTTTCATTTTTTAAATGTTATTGTAATCGCAATTTTTTTACCCTTCAGGCGGGCCGGATCACACCGCATCTGCCGGCTTGCGGCTCGTCGTAGTGAAGTGCCACGACTTCCTCGCCGCAATCCGACATCTGCGGCAATCCCGGCCCGTGAATAATCCAGGTTAGAAAATGACAGCTCCGCTGTCATCCTGAGGCCTGCGAAGCAGGCCGTAAGGATCTTATTCGGCTTCGTCTGATGAGTCGGTTCTGACTCATCAGACGAGGCACTCTAAGATTCCCGTCGCTTCGCTCCCCGGGAATGACATGCCGCTTTGTCATTGCGAGGCTTGCGCCAGCAAGCCGTGGCAATCCCTTCCTGCCTGGTGAAAGCGGGGCCAACCGGCAAGACGAAGCAGTCAGGGATTCCGAGGCACTGCGTGCCCCGGAATGACACACTCAAAGGTGCTTCGCACCGCGGGATGACACACTCACAGGCACGGCGTGCCTCGGAATTTACGATCCGGTTTCCGATAGATTGTGGATATCGATATCCATCCGTTTGATCATTTCATTGAGAGTGGTGGGTTTTAATCCCAGCATTTTCGCTGCTTTTTTTTGGACCCCCCCGCAGCGTCGAAGAGCATCCTGAATGAATTGCTTCTGGAATCCCAGGGTTCGTTCCTTGAGATTGTAAGTGGAGATTTCTTCCCTTTTTCCTGCACCTGAGGATTCCAGGAGGAAAGGAGGAGTGCTCTCAAGGGTGATGGCACCACCGCGGCTCAAGACAACCGCTCTCTCTATAAGATTTTCCAATTCCCGGATATTTCCCGGCCAGTGGTATTTTTCCATCAAGGCCATCACTTCTTCTGAAACCTTTTGAATATCTTTATCGTTCTCTTTGTTGTAAATATCCAGAAAATGTTTAACCAGGAGCGGAATGTCTTCAGTTCTCTTCCGGAGAGGGGGCAGTTCGATTTTGATGACATTGAGCCGGTAGTAAAGGTCCTCACGAAAAGCTCCTTTCTGAATAAGCTTTTCCAGGCTGGTATTCGTCGCGGCAATGACTCGGGCATCGACTTTAATGATGTTTGTTCCACCCAGGCGCATGAATTCCTTTTCCTGCATCACACGCAGTAATTTCGCTTGGGTTTCCAGGTTCAGAGACGAAATTTCATCAAAAAAAATCGTTCCTTTATCGGCGGCTTCGAATAATCCCTTTTTGAGATTAGTGGCCCCGGTGAAGGCGCCTTTAACATGCCCGAAAAGATGGCTTTCCAGCAAGTCAGGGGGCAAAGAGCCGCTGTTGACTGTGATAAAGGGGGAGCCTGCCCGGTTGCTGTTTTGGTGAATAGCCCGGGCAACCAACTCTTTGCCTGTTCCGCTTTCCCCTTGAATAAGGATGGTGCTCCGGGTGGGAGCCACCGCTTTTATGGTTTCAAAAATATTCTGCATCGGTTTGCTCTTCCCGATGATATTTTCGAAACTGAATTTTTTGCTCAGCTCATTTTTCAAACGGATATTTTCCTGCTGCAGTTTTTTATGCTCGATGGCGCGTTTGATGGTCACGAGAAGTTCGTCGTGCTTAAAAGGCTTTTGTACGTAATCGAAAGCGCCGCTTTTCATGGCGGAAATGGCGGATTCAACGGAGGCGTAGGCGGTGATAATGATGACCTGAGTGTCCGGAGCTTTTTCTTTGATGCGGTGAAGAACCTCGATGCCGTCCATTCCGGGCATGAGAAGGTCCAGCAAAACAAGCCCGTAGGATTGAGAATCAAATTTTTTCAGGGCTTCCTCTCCCCCGGAAGAGATTTCTGTGTTGAAGCCCTCTGAAGTCAGCAAGTCTCCCAGAACTTCGTGAATAATAGGTTCGTCGTCGATAATATGAATGATTTCTTCAGCCATGATGTTCTTGTTCCCTGGTTATGGATTCAGGCGAATTCTTTTTTTGTTTTTGAACCGGCAAATAAACCGTGAAAACAGTTCCTTTCTGAACATAGCTTTTCACATCGATATGTCCCGCGTGTTCTTTAACGATAGCGTAGCTGATGGACAATCCCAGGCCGGTTCCTTTGCCTATCCCTTTGGTGGTGAAGAAGGGGTCAAATATATTCGGCATATGCTGACTTTTGATTCCGGTGCCTGTGTCCTCAATTCTAACGGCTGCGTATTGACCGCTTTGAAAACTGCGGATTTTAAGCATCCCGCCGTCGGGCATAGCATCCAGGGCATTTAGGATAATATTGATAAAAACCTGCTGAAGCTTTTCTCCATGCCCCCATACGGGACCCATCGGCATCAATTCCAGATTAAGATCGATATTCATGTGTTTTAATTTATAATCGATAAGGGAGATGATGGACTGAATATTCTCATTGATATTGATTTGATGAAACATCGAGTCGGAAGGATTTCTGGCGAAATTCAGCAGGTTTTTGACGATTCGCCCCACCCGGTCGGTTTGCGCTTCGATTTTATTCAATATGCGGGAATGGGAGGAATCAGAGAGTTTTTTTTGCAGCATCTGGATATAACTGGATATCCCCGTTAAGGGGGTGTTGATTTCATGGGCGACTCCGGCGGAAAGCAATCCCACCGATGCCAGTTTCTCTGAGGTCAGCAATTGCTGCTGCAGTGACATTTTTTCCGTGGTGTCCTCAAAAACCAATACAGTGCCGTACGGGTTCATTTTGTTGTCCAGAAGCGGGGTTTTTGCGATATCAAATATTTTATTTTCCCCTGTCGGAAGATTCAGGCTTATCTCACTGAGAAGGCGGAACCCTTTCTGAGTGTCGGATGGAAAGACCGCGGAATAATTTTGTTCACCCAGCGCTTCCGCCAAGTTTTTGTAAGTCACCTCTACCTTTTTTTTGAGAAAGGTTTCCTCCATTACTCGGTTCCACCCTATGATATGACCGTTTTTATCGGTAACCGCAACACCGACGGTCAGGCTTTCGATGATGTTTTCGCTGTAATCTTTCAACCGCTCCAGCTCCAGGGCCCGGGCATGAACCTGGTCATAAAGATACGCGTTTTCAAGTGTGAGGGCCATGGGGGAGGATATGGTTCGCAGCAATTCCCAGTCCTCCGAGTTAAGAAAAGTATCGTCGGTTTTTTTCCCCATAGCCAGGCATCCGATCAGGTTGCCTTCCACCTTCAGGGGCAGAAGATGAAAAAAATTCAATTCCGTCATGGCGCCGGTTTCAGAAGCAGGGTTTTTACGCTCTGTCAGAGAGAGAAAAGAGACGAACTCTTCATCAATTATCCGCCGGTAAAGATGTTGGTTCATATGGATGTGGTTGTTCCGGGAGGGAGGCTGTTTGCGGGACCTTTGGACGTAAAAGACTCCTTTTTGATTATCCGAGGGCAGGAGGAGAGCGATATGTTCAATAGCCAAAGCGTTCGCGATCAAATCCAGCAATGAACGGGAAAGTCTATCCAAGTCTCTTTCCCGGCTCAATTCCTCACTGATGGAAAGAAGGGTTTTCCGGTAATGGTAACTGCGGCGGTATATGGCGCGGTCCAGCAGGGACTGGATGAGATTTTTCAGGGGAGTGAAAAGAGTGGCGCCCAGGATGATGGCCATGATACCGAGAAGCAGGACGCTGAGGTTGTCTTGAGTGGATATTTTCGTCTGAGAGGTGACAATGAAGTACACCGTCGCAATAACCATATAGGATATTATCAGCGTAACGGCTTTTTTCAGAAGAACCTCTAAATCCATGAGTTTATAGCGGGAAATGGAGTAGACGAAAGCCAAGGGGATAAGGGCATGGAGAACAATAGTGGCTTCGGAAAGTTTAGAGGGGACGGAACCTGAAAAATAAGGGAAAGCATAAAAAACAGCAAATGGGATAAATCCGATTCCCAGGCCGTAGGCGACCCATTTCAATTGTTTTTTTATAATTAAATTCGTGACTTTGTAGGAATCGTAGATAATAACCGCCAGGGCGATGAATGTGAAGAGCGTCAAATGAAAAAGATTCAGTTTTTCCAGCGTCATGAAATAGTCATAAGTAAAAGACTCTCCCAGCTGAAAGATATCGGGAAGGTGAAAGAAGATTTGACCTAATAACAGCAAGGTGGCCGGAAAATAGAAGAGATAGACAGGAAAAAATTGTTTTTTATTGATTTTTTTGCGTTTGGGAAAAATCGCGAAAAAATGGAGGAGCAAAGGCGGGAAAAAAAGAAAAGGGATGATATCAAGCCAGTAGAAAAGGGAATCGAGCGTGTCCAAATGCCCGGTCGGCGAAAAAACCTGGAAGGAAAAAAAGGCCATTGTCACCAGGAAAAAAAATATATAGGGCGGGGAGAGAGACTTCCTGGCATTGATAAAAACGGTGAGACCGATCACAAAGGCCGTCATTCCAATCAATGCCAGATAAAAATACAGCAAATGGGTTCTTTTTTTCTCAACAAAAAAAGAAGGATACATTGGGAACCCTTCGCGGACGATCTCATAACGGACCTTTTGGTTGGAACTTTCGGCAATCCAAAGCTGCTTGGCCACGTCAATGGGATTCTCCATGGGAGAGAGGTTGATGGAATAAAGAATGTCTCCTTTGTTGATTCCGGCCAGATAAGCGGGGCTGCCTTTCTCCACCCGGATGGCGGTCAAGCCTTCTTTTCGTTTTTGCCACGTCACCCCGTCTGAAGGTTCTTCCCATTGGATCTTTTTATAAATATTCAGACAGCCCAGAATGAAGAGGATGAAAACGGGGATGATGATGAAAAGGGTTTTAATTCGATTGGAGGAGGTTCCTTGGAATGACATGTTCACGCTGTGAATCCAAAAAATTGAATCATTTTGATAAAAAAAATTACCCTAGTGTAATATATGCACCCGGGCTGAACGGACAGCCCATTTGGTCGCCGGTTCAGCCAAATACCTCCGGAGAACCGGGTTTTCTTTTAACCATAAGGGGTTGGTGTCCCGGGACAGAAGGTTGTTCATGTAGTCGTTTTCGGATGGCTTGGACGGCGGCGTTTCCACCTGAAATGATTCCGCTGGACCAGGCCCCCTGACTGCAGAAAAAATGGACAGCGAAGCGGCCAGCAAAGCTGCCAATACTGACGTCCACACCTTAATCTTCACAAAAATAAGATAAGGTTTCCGCGGAAATTTGTCAACATGGGCCAGGCGTTTTGGGTTCATTGACAAAATCAAGGAGATAACCTAATATGACCATACCAAAATATGTGTATGTATGGGAATAATTAAGAATGCCTTATTTTCACTGCCGGTTGGCGTCTGAAGACGGACGGGTTTTTTCTGAATCCCATTTTGCCCCTTCATATGATTCTTGCCGCAAGTATTTTGAATCCGGAGGCTTCTGTATTCTTTCCATCAAAAGGGACTGGAAAAAAGTTGACGTGTCTTTTTCTTTGGGCCGCAGGAGGATTAAGCCCAAAGATTTTGTGATGTTCAACCAGGAACTGGTGGCTCTTATAAACGCCGGCTATCCCATTTTGAAAAGTCTCCAGATCATCATAAACCGGTCTAAGGATCCGCACTGGAAAGAAATTTTAATGGAAGTGGAAAATGAAGTGAGAAGCGGAAAATCCCTTTCCGAAGCCTTTTCGGAAAGCCGCATAAAATTTCCCACGGTTTATATCGCGTCGCTTATAGCCGGAGAGAGGGGAGGCAATCTTCCCGAGACCATCAAACGTTATATCGTTTATGAAAAAGTGATCAGGCGAACCCGGGAGCGGGTTAAAACCGCTTTGACCTATCCTGTTTTGCTTTTGCTGCTCTCCGGAGTTCTTTTGGGTGTTCTGGTTGGATTCATCATTCCCCGGTTTTCGGATTTTTATTCGGATTTCGGTACAGAGCTTCCTTTTATCACCCGCAGCCTGGTTTCTTTTTCAGTATTTATCCGGGATAATTTTCCATTTTTGCTGGGGTTTCTTTTGGTTATGGCGATCGGATATTTTCAAATGAAGAGAAAAGAAGCCGCCACGGTTTTTTTGGACCGCTGGAAATTGAAAATCCCCATCATGCGGCCGGTATGGATAGAATCCTCCGTGGCCCTTTTCAGCCGGACGTTAAGCCTGCTGTTGGGAGGCGGAATATCCTTGCTGCAATCGGTGGGAATTGCCCGGAAGGCGGTTCCCAATGAATATCTGGTTCATAACATGAAAGATCTCCCCGAATACATAAAAAACGGGGAAAATCTGTCAGAAGCGGTGGATAAAGCCGGGTTTTTCACGCCGCTTGCTCTGGACATGATCCGGATTGGGGAGCGGTCCGCCAATTTGGAAGGAATGCTTGCGGATATCGCCCAGGTTCATGATGAAAGTGTTCAAGAGAGAGTCGACCGGCTGGTGGCCCTTATCGAACCGGCCATCATTATTTTCATGGGATTTATTGTGGCCGTAATGCTTCTTTCGGTATACCTTCCCATATTCAATATAATCAGTGTGGCGAGATGACCATGAATAAACCAAACCATAATAAAGAGGAAGTTTTAAGAGAAGAAGAAAAAGTAAAAAAACTGGCCCAGAGGTACAAGGTTCCGTATGTGGATCTCTCTGATTTGGCTCTGGACCGGGACCTGGTTCAATCTTTTCCGGTAGATTTCCTGCACCGGTCCAATTTTATTCCTTTAAAGGAAGAAAACGGCATTGTGAAGGTCGCGGTGGCCGACCCTTCCGATATATCCATTATTGATTCCATTGAATCTTTTCTTGGGAAAAAAGTGAAAGTGTACGCGGCGTCCAAGCCGGCCATCCATGAAGCCCTGCGGAGAAGCGAAACCGCACTGCAGGTCCTCAAGACCGCCACAGAAGGATATTCGGTTCAGGTCCTGGACCGGGAAGAGCCGGATAAGGATGAGAGCATCTCGGTGGAAAGGCTGGCCGACCAGGACGGTTCCATCATCAAGCTGGTCAATTCCATCATTTTCACAGCTGTTCAGAAGTGGGCGTCGGATATTCATATCGAATCCCGGGAAGATTCGCTTATGGTTAAATACAGGACCGATGGAGTCTTGAACCGGGCCATGGAGCCTATCGATCAGAAATTTCAATCCCCCATTATTTCCCGTATCAAAGTGATGTCCGATTTGGACATTGCGGAACGGCGGGTCCCTCAAGATGGGAAATTCCGTTTGAGAATCAAAGATAAAACCATTGATTTCCGGGTTTCCATCATGCCGAGTATTTATGGTGAAGATGCGGTGATTCGGATTCTGGACAAAGAAATGATCACGGAGGCTATTTCCGAGCTGAAATTGGAAATGCTCGGTTTTTCTGATGAAGTTCTGGAAAAAACACAGCGATATATTCATGTCCCTTATGGAATGCTGTTGGTGACCGGGCCGACCGGAAGCGGGAAAACCACTACTCTTTATGCGGCTTTGACTGAAATCAATTCACCTGAGGATAAAATTGTCACCATTGAGGATCCCGTGGAATATCAAATCCAGGGAATCACCCAGATTCCGGTCAATGAAAAAAAGGGATTGACTTTCGCGCGGGGGCTGCGTTCTATTTTAAGGCATGACCCGGATAAAATCATGGTGGGGGAAATTCGTGACCCGGAGACGGCCCAGATCGCCATTCAATCGGCGCTGACCGGTCATTTGGTCTTCACCACCGTGCATGCCAATAACGTGTTCGACGTGATCAGCCGCTTTCTGCACATGGGCGTTGATCCATACAGCTTTATTTCCGCGCTGAATGGAATCCTGGCCCAGAGGCTGGTGCGGGTGCTGTGCCGCCACTGCCGGGAAAAAACCAGCTACGATGATCATATTCTGCGTGATGCGGGATTGGATCCGGATCAATACCGGAATCACGTTTTTTATGAGGCTCAGGGATGTGAAGAATGTCATTTTAAAGGATATCAAGGCCGGACGGCCATTGCTGAGTTCCTGGAGCTTTCGGACAAAATCCGGGAGATGATTCTGGATAAAAAACCTTTATCCGAAGTGAGGAAGCAGGCCCGGGCCGAGGGGATGAATTCTTTGCGGCATTTCGGATTGAGCAAAGTGGTTGACGGAATAACCAGCTTGAAAGAGTTAAACAAGGTCACTTTTGTGGAATGAAGCGGAAAAACGAAAATAAAATCAAATCCCGGCGGGAAAAAGCTTTTGAATTTTTTACCAAGAGGCCGGTTCTGCCACTGGCGTTTCAAATCACGGAAAGATATGTCAGCGGCGCGGCTTTCTCCCCCAAGGAAAAAAAGGTCAAGTCCCATTTTATTTCACCTCTCCCCCCAGGGACATTAAGAGCCTCCTTTTTTAAAAAAAATATCCGGACGCTTCGTCCGCTTTTGTCGGCGATCAAGCAAGGACAAGAAAAACTGGCGGCCCCGTCCGGCAAAACGGCTTTGCTGCTTCCGGAGATCACTCAAAAAACATTCAGTTTCTCTTTTGAGACCCTGCCTTTTTCTCAGGGAGAAAGGGAACAGCTGATCCGCTTCCGCATAAAAAAACAGCTGCCCCTGATTCCGGATGATGCCAGAATATCTTATGATACTTTCCTTAATTCGGCTTCCGGGGGCACCAGGGTGGTGGCGTCAGCGGCTTGTTGTGACGTCATAAGGGAATATGAAGCCCTTTTCGAAGAGGCCGGATTCAAGGTGAAGTTGATATCAACACCGGTTATGAGCTTGATAAATTTGCTGCGTTCGGAAGCCCCGTCGGATTTTTTATTGCTGAATGTGGAGGAAGAAGCTTTTTCGCTGGCAGCTGTGGTCCAGGGAGAGTTCGCATTGTACCGGCAAAAATCTTTCGGGATGGAAAGCCCCGGCGAAGATGAAACAAGAGGGAAAATCAACACGGTTGTGCAGGAGATTGAAAACACTCTGAATTTCATTGAAGACCGGGAAAAAAGAAAAATGGATGCTTTTTGGGTGAGAAACGGCGGTGATGACAGGGAAGAATTTTTAAAAACATTGGCTCCACTGGTCCGGATTCCAACCAAAAACATAACGGAATGCCGCCGGTTGGATCCCGGACTTTCCAGCCGGGAACACTTGGCGCCCCTGATAGGCCAGTTGGTATGATAAAACAACCGGTTAATATCAATCTGGCCACTCATCCGGTCCGCAACCGCCGCTTGTTTTTTTCCCTGCTGGGGATCGGCGTGTTCCTTTTTTTAATCACGGCCGGGGCGGCCGCCCATGTTTTTTTGGTTTATCACAGTAAAAATGAGGGAGCCCAAAGAGCTTCGGAACGCCTGGAAGACCGCATGAGGCAGGTCCAAAGGGAGGAAATAAGGATCACCGCCCGGATTGAGCAAATCAAGGCCGATGAAGGATTAAGGCTGGACGTTTACAATGATTTAATTTTTCAAAAAAGTTTTTCCTGGATTGAATTATTAAACGCGATGGAAGAAGCCCTTCCCGGCTCTTGTTACATGTCGTCTCTTTCTCCCTTGCAGAAAAAAGAAAATCAGCTTGAAATCAGATGTCATGTCGCTTATCCATCTTTGGACAGCTTGTTGGATTTTATATCCAATCTCCATAAAATCGGGTTTAAAAACATTCAGGTCAAAAATGAAACCGAGGGCGGCGGCGGGTATAAGATCTCGGAAATGTCGTTAAGATATGAAAGAATTCATTAGTCTTCTCACCCGAAGCGAGAGACGAATCATCCTCATTATAGCCGCGGTCTTGGCGGCGGCGGCGGTTTTTTATTTTTTCATCGCCCTGCCCCAGCGCAGCGCCTATTTTTCCCGTCAAATGGAAATACGCTTCCAGAAAAAGGAATATCAGAAATTGGAAACGCAGCAGGCCGATAAAAAGAAAGAACTGGCTGACTGGATTCAGGCTCAGGAGGAGATAAATGAACTCAGGTTGAGATATTTCTACCCCCGGCAGGACGGGTACCAGAATATCCGGCAGGACCTCGGCCGCATTTTTCAAAAAACAGGGGTGAGCGTGGACCGGATCCGGTATGATTATGTCGAAGCCAAGGATGCTGACATTCAGAAAGTGATCATAAATTTTGAGGTTTCCGGGAGATATGATCATCTCAGAGGCTTTTTACATGAAATTGAGACCTTTCCCAAATTTATCTGGGTGGAAAGAATCAATTTTGGGGATACGGAAGAGGCTTCCCGGAAGTTAAGTTTGAATTTAACCCTGGCGGCTTATAATGCGCTGTAAGATAATGATTTTTATGGGAATTCTGGCCTTGGGAGGGGCGGTGTTTTCCTTGACGCAGGGACAGGATGACCACAGAAAAACAGAGAAATTACTGCGGACGGATCTGTTGAATTTTGAGTCCGCTCCTCTTAAGAAATCCCGCAGAAACATATTCATTCCTTCTCCGGGTGATGAATCAGTCCGGGGACAGAAGCATACCGCGGAGCGGCCGGAAATTTCCGTGCTGCCGGGTGATCTTGAATCTCTGGAAGAGGAGAGGCCCGGAACCTCCCTTTTGCCGAGAATTGATTTAAGGTATATCGGGTATGTGGGAAATAAAGAAAGAAAAGTCGCTCTCATTTTACAGGGTGGAGAAGCCCTGGCTGTCCAGCAGGAAGACATTCTTCCGGATGGGGTTAAAATCATACGGATCGCTGAAGAAGAAATTGAAGTTGAGCTGCGGGGAGGCGAAAACGTCAAGTTTTTTCTCGAGGGAGAAAAAGAATGAGAAAAACATGGACATTATTGTTGATTCTGATATTGATGTGGGGATGTTCCACATTTAACCGCAGTTATAAATTGGGCACCGACGCCGCCATGAATAAGGATTGGGATGAAGCCGTCCGATTTTATGAGAAAGCGGTTCTTCAGGACCCTGACAATTCGGTCTACCGGCTGGCATTGTTTCGGGCCGCCATGGCGGCCCGAAACCAGCATCTCAGCCGGGCCCGCCGGCTGGCCGCGCAGGACCGCACGGATGAAGCCATGCAAGCGTACCAAAAGGCCCTCGCTTACGACCCGGAAAACCCCCTTCTGCAAAAGGAAATCAAGGAACTTCAGCAGAAACCTGAAGAAGCGCCTGAGGCGAAAAAAGACATGTACGAACCCCCTCTCCAGCTTCAGGTCGGCCGGGAGGATATCGTGCTGAAATTCACCCGCGACGCCAGCCTGCGTTCCATTTTCTTGGCTCTTGGGAAATATGCGGGAATCAATGTCATTTTTGATGCCCAGTTCCGGGATCAACCGTTTTCGGTTGATTTTTCAGGCATGAGTTTTTTAAGGGCTTTGGAAACCCTGTGCGTGGCCACCCAAAATTTTCACCGGGTTTTGGATGAAAAAACCATTCTGATCGTTCCCGACAGCCCCCAAAACCGGAGCCGGCATGAAATCACAGCCATGAAAACCTACTATCTGTCCTATATTGATGCCCAGGAACTGCAGGCCCGTTTAAACGCCATGCTGAGAACACCTTCCGCCATGCCTCAGCTCACCGTGGATAAGGTTCTGAATTCCGTTACGGTTAAGAGCACTCCTGAAGTTCTCAAGCAGGCCGACGGTTTGATTCGATCCTGGGATAAGCCCAGGGGAGAGATCCTGCTGGACCTGGAGATCATGGAAGTCTCCCGGAGGAAGATGAAGCAGCTCGGCCTGGACTTGGATTCCCATGTTTTGGGGTTCCAATACGGCGGTGAGGGCACAACAGGCGGATCGGATTCCGACAAGGGGTGGATTGATTTCGATCAGATCGACCTGTCCAAAACCGGAAATTATCAGTTAAGCCTTCCGGTCGGTTTGCTCCGTTTCCTGGAAACGGATGCCGACACCAAGATCATCGCGCAGCCGCGGCTGCGTGGGATCGAAGGGGAAAAGATGGAATACCTGGTGGGGGATGAAGTGCCCATTCCCCAAACGACGTTTTCGCCCATGGCCGCCGGGGGAGTCAGCACCCAGCCGATCACTTCATTCCAGTACAAACCGGTGGGGATCGAAATGTACATCACCCCCCGGATTCATTTCGATGGAGAAGTCACCCTGGAAATGGAATTGAAGATCAAGGCCCTGGGCGGTTCGGGGTATGGAGACCTCCCCATCATCACCACCCGGGAGGTCAAAAACATCATGCGGCTGAAAGAGGGGGAAACCAATCTTCTGGCCGGCCTGCTTAAAGATGAAGAACGGAAAACGCTGAAAGGAATCGCGGGAATCAAACATATTCCTCTCCTGGGCCGTCTTTTTTCCAACACAGACTCTGAAGTGTTGCAGACCGATGTGGTCATGACCATTACGCCTTTCATCTTACAGGATAAGTCATTGCGGGAAGCGGATTTGCGGCCCATTTGGATGGGTATGGAAAGCGTATCCGCCGGAACGGGAGCCTCCGGCCGTGACCCGGACAGCCCGGAAATGATTTATCCGGGCAGCGAGATGGAACGTCTTCCCCGCCGGCTTCCAGACCAGGCCATGGAAAGAGAAGAGGAAACTGCGGAGGGAGCCAATGAGCTGATTTTAAGCCCCCCTTCCTATCAGGGGCCGGAGAACCGGAATCTGCGGATGACCGTCAATCTTCAGACTGCCGAAGACATTCAGAATTTTTCCATGACGGTGTCTTTTGATCCGCAAATCCTGGAACTGCAGAGCGTGAAACAGGGAAATATTATTCAGCAATTGGGAGAAAGCCCCTCCGTACTCGAAAATATCGACAATACCGCCGGTGTGTTCAACTTCGGATTTTCAAGTTCTCAGGTGGATTCGGGCGTCAAAGGCTCCGGACTGCTGGTGACATTTATATTCAAGCCGCTGCAGGGAGGGGAAACCACGGTTTCCATTGTCAATTCCAACGCCTCCAGTGACACGGGAACCCCGGTGTCCTTTTCTGCCAATGACAGCCGCATCATCATCCGGGAGTGAGGCTCTGGTTTATCCGGTCTGACCTATACCTTAGCCTGAATTATTCATAAAAAAATTGCGATGTTTTTGCCAATCTTTCCGTAACTGCGATATTCATCATTTTTATAAAAAGAACAAACATTACGTTTTTCCTTGCCGGCCTTTCATTATGATCGCAATTTTTTTACCCTTCGGGACGACATGCCGCTTTGTCATTGCGAGGCTTGCGCAAGCAAGCCGTGGCAATCCCTTTCTGCCTCGTGAAAGCGGAACCCGCCGCCCATACGAGGCAGTCAGGGATCCCTCGGTGCTTCGCACCGCGGGATGACATTGAATTAAAGAATTGTCGTCGTCTGCGGCAATCCCGGCCCGTGAATAAGCCAGACAAGTCTGAACTATACCTTAGAAAATCGAATCCTCGTGGCCATGGGAGCGGGAGATGGATCGCCGCCACGCGGATGTCCCCGGCGAGAACATCCGCTCCGATTCCGGCTTCGCTCTCCTCTCCTGCGGAGAGGAACCATGCCCGCTCAGCCTTCATACGGGCCGGCTTATCCATCATCCCGCCCCCATGGCAAAAGTTCAAAATCCGCGCCAATCGCGGCACGGCTGGCATATCAGGATTATTTTTTCTGAAGCTCCTCCCTGGGTTTGAGGTCGTTGTATTCGATCAGCAGTTTCAGCCACCAATCCGGATATTCCAGGGAATTCCGTTTCCGGTTTTCCGTGTCGTAAATCCAAAGGTGATTGTATTTGACCAGCAGCTGATCACCCAGTTCCCACCAGGCGTCCACCACTCTGTGAGCGTTGCCGACGCTGTAATCAGTCAGGAAACGGATGGCTTGTTCCGGATCTTTTTGGTAAAGGCTGTGCGCGAATTCGTCCACTTGGGGGGTGCGGTCCACCGCAGATTTTTCCCATCTTTGCTGGGCTTCCCGGACGTCCTTTATGGCGTATGAATACACCACCTGGGTGTGGAAATCGACATAATCAAAGGCCCAGCGGGCGGAATCCCGGTTGAACTCCCAGTGGTCTCCGATTTCAAAGGAGCGGGGAATTTCGGTGATTCCCGAATAAAGCGGCATGAAGCAGGAGGTGTCCTGCGCGCCCAAAGCCAGCCAGACGATGCCTCCGATGGGATTGGGAAGCCAGTCCCGGGTTTGAGTGACGGTGACGTATTCGGCGCGGTTGACTCCGATGATCCGGGCGGTATCGTATCTTTGACCGTCCCGTTCGAATCCGTAAGGGAGGCGGTTGGGATTGGAAAAGGGCCCCCCTTGGACGCCGCGCGCCGGATCAAAAGGTGTGCCTTCAAATTGGTCCCGGGTTATATTCATGACATCATGAACAGATAATTTTTGATCGGGCTTGACCGAAAAAGGAAATTCCATATTGGGGGTCTCCGGGCTGAATTCCCTGGAAGGGGCCGCCAGGTCGAAGAACCGCCACATCCGGGCGCGGGACCCTTGACTTTCGGCGGCGCTGGTCTCGGCGGGGGAATACGCTTTTTTCCAGTTGAAAGATTCTCCGCTGTCCGGGTCATAGAAACCCTGTTCTACTGCGTAGGAAATGACATTGGGAGAGGCCATGAATTCGTCAGGGTTGTCCAGATTGATTTTCCCGATGCGGGATTCATTGGGGCAGACGCTGACATGATCGTCGGGCACTCTTTGTGCGCACCAGACGGAGCCGGGCTTGCCGCTTTCCGGTGTCCAGAGCGGACCGACCGGCATGATTTCAAAGATCCAGACTTCGTTGGGATCGGAGACAGCCAGCATTTCTCCGCTATCGGTATGGCCGTAGCCGTGGGCTTCCGTAAGCTCCCCCATAATTTTAATGGCTTCGCGGGCTGTGGACGCCCGTTCCATGGCGATAAGGGTCAGCATGGTGATGTCGAATTTGGCGGAAGGGGTGGGATTTTGCATTTTTTTCCGGCAGCCGATGGTGGACTCGCCCAGAGCGACCTGCTGGTCGTTCATGTATCCGAACATGCCGTGAATATAGGCATGAGTGCGGGGAACTTGAGGGATTTCCAATCCGGTGAAATCCTGTTTGTACAATTCCCATTTCAAGCCCTCACTGGGAGGCCAGGTGTGAAACTGATTGATGTGATAGATCTTGCGCATGGCTCCGGGTTCATGTTCGGCAGCCGGGACAAGGCGGAAAGTCCAGTCGCAGACACCGCAGTCGCAGGTGTGGGTGGTCATGACGGAACCGTCGGTTGAGGCCTTTTTTCCCACAATAACGACGGTGCATTTATCCGGGACGGGATAAACACTTTTTTCAGCCGCCGCGGTCCAAGCGGTTAACGCCAGGATCGCGCATAATACCCATGTGATTTTAGGTTTCAATGATAACCTCCTTTTTGGCTTTTGCCAAAATTACTTATTCGTTCGAAAATAACAAAAATAGTCCATTTCGTCTGTCTGGTCTGTCTGGTTTATCTGGTCTATCTCGTTTATCTGGTTTATCTGGTCTGTCTGGTTTATCTGGTTTGAAAAGGGCGGGAAAGGCGAGAAAGGCGAGAAAAGCAGAAGGCCTCTGAAAAAATTAAACATGAACATTTTCATATCTTGCCTGTGGCGAAGCCCCCATGGCAGCCGTTCGGAAGTGACACTCATGGCCGGCCCGCTCATCATCCAAACTTATATACCTCGATGGCAGACTTGTGTCAATATTCTTCATTCGCTTCTATTTTTATAATCCGGGAGGTGGTCTTTGTGACCCGGAAATCATGGGAAACCGGAAAGCCCGGAATCCAGACAATCCGGTCTTGAGAAAGGATCACCGGATACCGGTCTCTCAATTCGGGGGCTATGTTCCGGCTCCGGAATATTTCTTTAAGCGGTTTTCGCCCGGGCGCTCTCAGAGGGCGGTAGCGGTCTCCCCGGCGGCGGTTGCGCACCCGCAGGGGGAATGCGATTTTGGCGGCATCCAGCCAGGCATGTTTCCGGTCGTCGAATTCCAGCTTGTCCGGCCCCGGATTCTTTCTTTTTTCCAAATCCAAACTCATGGCGGCTTCGGGAATCCGCAAAGGTGATGTTCCTTCCCATTTCATATCGAAGCTCAGGGAATACGGTTTCGGTCTCAGCGTGAGGAGGCCCCGGATGTTTTTTATGACCAGGCCTTTTTCCAGGGGGAACATCCGGTCTTTTCCCAGCTGAAGAAGAATGTCCGCGTCCTCGAATGTCAGTCCTCTGACACCCCCCCGCAAACGGCGGTAAAATTCCCGGATGACCCGGCGGCGGAGAGCCAAGGGTATGCCGTCCAATCCGGATGTTCTCAGGGCCGGCCGGCCTTGAAAGTCACTTTCCACTGATTGAAAGACATCCATAGCCTGTTTATGCATATAATCATCTTCGGCCTGGATGATTTCAGCCATCCGGCCCAGCCGGGCTTCAATCCGGGGGTAGACCTCCTTTTTTAGAAGGGGCATCACGCGGTGGCGGATCCGGCTTCGGAGAAAACGCGGATCGATGTTGGTCTCATCCACACGGTACTCCATTCCCTTCCGGTCAAGATAAGCCAACACCTCTTCCCGGCTCACTCCAATCAGGGGACGCACGATGCGGCCCCGGCGCGGTTGAATCCCTCCCAGTCCCCTCATGCCGGCGCCCCGGAAAAGATGCATCAGGACCGTTTCGGCCTGGTCGTTCAGGGTGTGACCGACGGCGATTTTCGCCGCACCGGACTTTCGGGCGGTTTCTTCCAAAAAAGCATACCGGCGTTTCCGGCAGGCTTCTTCCAGATTCATTTTATGTTCACGGGCGTAAAGGCGGATGTCTTCCCGCCGGCACTCACAGGCAAGCGAAAACCGCCGGGCGAGAGACTGGACGAATTTTTCATCTCCTCCGGCGGATTTCCGGAGTTGGTGGTTGAAGTGGGCCACTGTCAGCTCCAGCTTCCAGGATAAATCCATCAGGGCCAGCAGAAGAGCGACCGAATCCGGACCCCCGGAGCACGCCGCCGCCACCTTGTCCCCCGGACTCAACAATTGATGACGGCGGATGGTTTTCTCAATCTTTGACAGAAACATCTTATCCGGATTATATCAAAATCCTGAATGGAAGACACATGCGGGAAGATGATCCGTGCCCCTGCTCATTGTCCAGGCTGAGTGAGGATTGACTTTGCTTCCCAATCTGACTATACTTGACCTCTGAAAAATTACCGTCATGGCGGTGTAGCTCAGTCGGTTAGAGCATACGGCTCATATCCGTAGCGTCGGGGGTTCGAATCCCTCCACCGCCATTCAGTTTATCTTGTTTGTCTAGTTTGTCTTGTTTGTCTTGTTTGTCTTGTTTATCTAGTTTGTTTAGCCTGACCTATTCATAAAAAAATGGCGATGACACCGTCCCCTTTGGGCGGGCCTGTCCCACCGCATCTGACTATCTCTTGTCATTCATGGTCACCCCGGGCGTTACTATGTCATCACGAGCGCCCCCTTGTCATCCCGGGAGAAGCGAAGGACCCCAGACTGCTTCGAATTGGCAACCCATTGTTCATACGTCCTGGCGAAAGCACTCACAGATCCCTTTTCACTTCGCTCCCCGGGACGACATGCCCCTTGTCATTGCGAGGCTTGCGTCAGCAAGCCGTGGCAATCCCTTCCTGCCTGGTGAAAGCGGAACCCCCCGCCCATACCAGTCAGGGATCCCTCGGTGCTTCGCACCGCGGGATGACACACCCAAAGGCACGGCGTGCCCCGGGACGACATGCCCCTTGTCATTGCGAGGCTTGCGTCAGCAAGCCGTGGCAATCCCTTCTTGCCTGGTGAAAGCGGAACCCCCCGCCCATACCAGTCAGGGATCCCTCGGTGCTTCGCACCGCGGGATGACACACCCAAAGGCACGGCGTGCCCCGGGACGACAAGCCCCTTGTCATTGCGAGGCTTGCGTCAGCAAGCCGTGGCAATCCCTTCCTGCCTGGTGAAAGCGGAACCCCCCGCCCATACCAGGCAGGGATCCCTCGGTGCTTCGCACCGCGGGATGACACACCCAAAGGCACGGCGTGCCCTGGGACGACAAGCCCCTTGTCATTGCGAGGCTTGCGTCAGCAAGCCGTGGCAATCCCTTCCTGCCTCGTCTGAACCATCCGGATCCGGTACCGCTTTCTCTCTATAAAGCCGTCACGGATCCCTCATCACTACGTTTCTCAAGATGACATAGGGGCAACAAACGCAAGCAACGCAACAAACGCAACAAACGCAAGCAACGCAAATAAGGGGTCAGTCCAGGTAGTGATCTTTCCATATGGAAAAGACCAGCAGCGCCCAAATTTGATGACTGTTGTTCCGGGAGCCGTCAAGATGGCTGCGGATAAGGCGCTCCACCTCGCCGGTCCGGAAATAACCGTCTTGTTTAATCCGGGCTGAATCCAGCCTCTCCAGCATCAGTTCTTTCAGTTCCTCCCGGAGCCAATGCTTGATGGGGATGCTGAATCCTTCTTTTTTCCGGTAGATGTTCTCCCGGGGCAGGAGCCGCTCCATGGTTTTCTTGAGAAACCATTTGGTGGTCAGCCCCTTCAATTTATACCGCCCCGGCAGCCGGAACATGAATTCCACCACTTTGTGGTCGAGCAGCGGGACCCGCGTTTCCAGGGAAGCCGCCATGCTCATCCGGTCCACTTTGACCAGGATATCGTCGATCAAGTAGGTGTGCAGGTCCAGATAAAGTTCACCGTTCTGAGAGTCAAAGCTCTCCGCCTTTTGAAAAAAAGCCGGAAAAGGTGGGGTGTGATACAGGGGGCTGCCGCCGTTTAAGGATTCAAGGAATTCCGGGGTGTATAAGCGGTTCTTCGCCTGGGGAGAGAGAAATGTCATCCACCGGAAATGACGGAGCCGGGGATCCAATTCCAAACCCTGGCCGTAGCGTTGAAGCTTGTTCCAGACCCCTTTTTTTCTGGGAGAAGGCGGCATGCGGCGGGCGATATGGGGCAGGAGGGCATTCACCGGAGAAAGCCACGGCGACCGGGCCAGCTTTTGAGCCTGATAATGTTCGTAGCCGCCGCAGACTTCATCCCCCCCGTCTCCGGAAAGGATCACTTTAACGTGCTTTCGGGCCATCCGGGACACTAAATAGGTGGGGAAAATGGAGAAATCACCGAAAGGTTCATCCAGGTGGCGGATGAGTTTTTCGGTCAGTTCCAGGGCGTCGGGCCGGATGACGAATTCTTCGTGGTCGGTGGCGAATTTCCGGGCCACCCGGCGGGCGTGGCCCAATTCGTTGTATGAGCTGTCTTCGAACCCGATGGAAAAAGTTTTAAGAGGGGAGACACCCAGGTCCCGCATCAATCCCACTACGGCGGAGGAATCGATGCCGCCGCTGAGAAAAGCCCCCAGAGGGACATCACTGATCAATCTCATTTGAACCGATTCTTTCAGCAGGGCATAAAATTCATCCTGCAGGGAATCAAGCGGGCGGAGGGGATCCGGATTATTTTGTTCAGGAGTGATGTCCCAGTAACGGCGGATATCCATTCGTCCCTGCCGGTACTGGAGGAGGCATCCGGCCGGCAGCTTGTGGATGTCAGTGAAGATGGAGCGGGGCGCCGGTATGTATTCCAACGTGAGAAAAAGATCCAGCGCCCGGGGATCGATATCCCGGGGCATTCCGGGGTAGGCCAGAACGGCTTTAAGCTCAGACCCGAACACCAGGGTCTTGTCCTGAAGCCGGGTATAATAAAGCGGTTTGATTCCCAGGCGGTCACGAAAAAGAAAAAGGCTTTTTGTCCGGTCATCCCATATAGCGGCTGCGAACATGCCCCGCAGTTTCTTGACCATATCCCGGCCCCATTCTTCATAGGCGTGCAAAATGGTTTCCGTATCCGTGCGGGTCTTGAAGCGGTGGCCCCGTCCGGCCAGTTCCTGTTTGAGTTCGGGAAAATTGTAAACTTCCCCGTTGTAAGCGATCCGGATGGTTTCATCTTCATTGGAAATGGGCTGGTGCCCGGTTTCCAGGTCGATGATGCTCAAGCGCCTGGCCCCCAGGGCGGCTCCCTGTCCGGCATACAAGCCTTGATCGTCCGGCCCGCGGTGGGTGATGGTCCGGCACATCGTCTCCAGGCGGTCCGCACTGGTTTTTGTCCTTGAATCCGGGAGCGCGAATCCGCAGATGCCGCACATGGTCACTCCGGCCAATATTCAGGCACGATGTCCACTTCAAAGAAAACGCCCAGATAGCGTTTTTCTTCCGACAGCTCCTGCTCAAAATAAGGGATGGACCCTTTTTCCGCCTGGACCGAGAGGCGGTAGAGATGAACCCATTGGTTCTTTTGAAAAACCCTCCGGGGGGTGAATGACAGGGTTCCCCGCTGCAGCGAGCCCAGGGTGATTCTTTTGGTTTCTCCGGCGAAATGCACCGTGATGGTGTTGCTCATCCTGGGATTATTGAGCAGGCGGAAGGTGATTTTTTCAACAGGATAGAACGTTTTCATAATCATCTCGGCTTTGTGAGGTCCGCGGGTATAGAATCCCCGTCTTTCCTGAACCGAAGCGGTCCTGGGTATGAAGTTGTCGTCCAAAAAATACAGCCAGGTGTGTTCTATGCCCACAGGCTGTCTGTGGGCGGCGGGGTTGGTGTTGGTGGGAAGATTATTGACCAGGGTTAATTCCACCGGCAGAAGAGTGAAGGGGAATGTCTTGGCGTGGGTGTCGGGGAAACGGGAATGCTGCAGGGGACTGATCAAAATTGGGGCGATGAAGAATGAAGCGGCCACCCAGCTGACTCCCGCTTCTCTGGGGTTTCTTTTCAGACTCGGCAAAAAGAGGAAAAAAGGATATATGCACAGAAAGTAGCGGTTGGCCAGAGCGCCGCCGCCTCCATTGTAGTTATCCGGCATCAGCACGATATAGATCAGAATTTCCGCGGACAGGGCAGCCAGAATCATCCACTGATAAGACGATTTGCGGCGCATAAAAAAGAGAAACAGCGCCAGCACCGCCGGAAAATAATACCAGGTCAATCCGGTGAAGCGGCCGAAAAAATAATAAAAAATATTGCGGACAAACACGTGAGGAGGATAGAGGTGTCTTTCCGCATAGCCTTCGGAAGTCATAACCCCCCCCCGCGCTTCTTCAAAGGTCAAATGATCTTTCTCCAAAGGATAACCGCCGTGACCGTAAAAGGTCTTGCGGTTGCCTCCCTGATAATTCCAATCCCCGGTGATGACGTAGTTGCTTCCCCAGAGCAGGGTGGAGACCGTCAGGAAAACCAGCACCACACTTCCGGCGCGGAGCCATTTTTTTTGGAGAAGGCAGTGCAAAACCAGCGGACCCATGACCACGACATTGGGAGGCTTAGAAAAGACAGCTATAGCCGCCAGGGCGGCGGCCAGGATGTCGGACCAGGGAGAAAGAAGAAAATGGTGCAGCCAGGAAGGAGCGGCCGGTTCCGGGTGGCGGTGCTGTTCGGCTTTGTGTTTATAGAGCCAGAGAAAAAGGACGGTGAAGATCAGGAACAAATTAAAGAAATCCGGACTCAGCCACAGAAAATACACCATAGCCACCGACGCGAAAAAGAAAGTCAGCACGGTCGCAAGGGAAAGCAGGGGGGAATTGGCCAAGGTGAAGTAAAGATAACCCAGGTAAAGCAAAACAAAAAAAAGCAGGACGTGGAAAACCAGAATGCCGTTGGCCCCCAGAAATTTCACGAAAGGGGCGGAAAAAAGAGAATGGGCAAAAGACTTGGCGAAATAGATTTTTCCGTCTTTCCCCTTTTTTAAAAACAATCCCAAAGGGCCGGCGTCGAAGGATTGATAATAGCGTATGAGGTCCTTTCGAGTGTATTCGAGGTCTCCGTCCTGCGCGATGCTTTGGGTCACCATGTAATAGGTGGCTTCATCGGCGAAAAGAAAATTTTGCCGAAGTCCTCTTATATTGAGAAAAAGAGAGGCGCCTAATGCGAATATGAAGATGAACAGAATGATTTGAAAGGCTGTTTTTCTCTCTTTAAACATGGGTATATCAATACCACAAGCCGGGCGATTATTCAACGGAACGGCGGGTTGACTTTTCACCGGAGCTTCTTCAGCCCGGCCCGCCCGCAGGGTAAAAAAATGGTGCTGGAAATGAAATGCCGGCAAGGAAAAACGTTGCGTTTAAGCTTTTTATAGAAAAGATGAATTCATCATGAGTACATCACACCAGGAACCATGACAATGATCCCAATGTCATTCCCGGAGCGGAGCACTTTTGAGTGTGTCATCCCGAGGCACGCCGTGCCTTTGAGTGTGTCATCCCGCGGTGCGAAGTGCCGCGGGATCCCTGACTGCTTCGTCAAGGCGGCCGGTCCTTTTTCACCAGCCAGGAAGGGATTGCCACGGCTTGCTGGCGCAAGCCTCGCAATGACAAATCGGCATGTCGTCCCGGGGGGCGAAGCGGCGGGAATTTTAGAGTGCCTCGTTATGCTCGCTGCGCTCGCGTTCATCGCGTTTATTGCGTTCTTTTAGTCTATCTGGTCCATCTGGGTCTATCTAGGTCTTCTCAGTCTATTCGGTCTTTTTAGCCGGCCTGCTGTGCGAGTGTTGCCAGGGAAGTGACGGTTCTTATATGAAGACGCTGACATTCGATCCGACGAAGCAGCACAAGATCCTTACGTTGCTGCTCTCCTCAGGATGACAATAACTTGTCTTGTCTAAGGTAGAGATCAGGCTGAGTGATATTGCCGTAAATGAATGATTGACAAAACCATCACCGTTTTTTATGATTCAAATAGGTTGGATTGACCGCAGGCTTGAATGGGTAAAGGGCCGGTGCGGACGCCGGTGATAAGTCCGGCACAAGGTATTGCGTAAAGGGGTTAACCGCAAGGGATGAGAAAAAAAGGGGTGATGGGGTGAGAAAATATGTTTGAAAATCCCCCTTTGATTCACCCCGGTTTCTCTTGACGCGGTTCCGTTTTTTCTTCATAGTAAGGATAGGAAAAAAGAGGATAGGCCGGCAGTGGGCACCGTTATCTTGGTCAGGCTGTTCCAGGGGAAGATCCTTCGGTTGGACCTAAGGGGGCGTGTTTGATGAGCTGCTTCCGGCGCAAGAATTTTTAAGGGCGGATGTTTATGAGAAATAAACTGATAAATAACAAGCGGGGGTTCACCCTCATTGAAGTCCTGGTGGTGGTGGCTTTGCTGGGGATCCTATCCATGGCGATTTATCCCAATATTCGCAATGCCCAGGAAACCCGGAATTTGGAAAATTCAGCCCGGGAAATTTTGACCACTCTCCACACAGCCAAGTTTCAAGCGGTCAAAGAAAAGCTCTTTCACCGGGTGCGTTTTTTCACCCAGGACGGCCGCTGGATGTCGGTGGTGGAAAGACGGACCGACGCCGGCAGCGACACCTGGATCAAGGTGCCGAAGACGATGTATAAGACAGTCCCTCCCCAATTTAACGTGACGGTGGACCTCCCCAACGATACGGTGACATTTTCCACCATGGGGGTGGTGGTTGATTTCGATTCGACCATGAACAGCATCACTCTGCAGAGTCCCAAACTGCACCGGCAGAATCAGCCTGACCTGCGGGCGGTCAGCGTTTTTGCCGGCGGTTCGGTCCGGTATGAGAAACTGCAGAGCGGAGGATAGCCTCACATGAAAGGATTCAGACAAAACCGGGACGGATTTTCATTGATGGAGGTGCTGGTGGGGGTGGCGCTGGTGGGGATAGCCATGCTGGGGCTGGCCCAGCTGTTCACTTACAGCATTGTGGTGAATTCCCGGGCGGACAAAATCTCCAACGCCACTTTTTTAGCCCAGCAGCAGATTGACCTGCTGCGCGGTTTCACCGCCCAGGAGTTGAATATGGCCGCTTCGGCGGTCGGCGATGAGCCTTTGGATCTCAATAGCGACGGGGTCATCGATTACCGGCGCCTGACGGATATGCGGCTCAGCGACCAGGTCTGGCATGTGAGAATTATGATTTTTCCCCCCGAAGCCCAGAATGTTGATCAGGCTCTGCTGCTGGATAACCCCGAAAAATACAAAATCAAGGCTGATATCAGCACCATTATCGGGCGCTGAAAGCATGATGGGGAGGCTGTTTTTTGAGGAATAACAGGTCGGGCCGGGAAAACATGGGGAAAAGAAAATGGAAAAAAAACTGAACTTGAATCAAACCTGCCGCCGCGGCTTCACTCTGATTGAATTTTTGGTCGGGTCTGCGGTGATGCTGGTGGTGGTTATCGGCACCCTGCAGATTTATCAGCACAGCAACCGGATTTCCGTGGACCAGCAGCAGTTCGCGGAGCTGCAGCATGATGTCCGGTCCGGCATGTTTTTTATCCAGCAGGACGCCCGCTCCGCCGGCGTGGGATTGCCGATGGAATTTGCGGGATATTTTATTGAGGGAACCGACAACGAGGACCAGGGGGCGGAGGTGACCCCGGACCGCCTGCTGATGATGGGCAACCTGGAAGACCCCTTGAATCTGCGGATAGACAAATACATGGGGTCGGCGGCCAACTTAACTCTGGAGGATTACAGCTATGAGCAGTATCCTTATCCGGATGACTACTATGAGGAGATGGTGGCTTTGATTCTTCCCAATCCGGATTCCGGCTGCCGGGCGGGGGAGGTCCGCGAGATCACCCATGTGACTCATTCCGCCACCGGCACCAACGAGAGAATCAATTTTTCCCATGGGTTGTCCAAAGAATTTAATCCGCCCGGAGGCCTGGGAGGCACTTGCCCGTCCTCCAACGACTATAACGGCGGCATGGTGGCTTTCATCAACGTCAAGGAATATTGGCTGGATGTCACCGGGAATTATCCCGGGCTGACCGCCGGAGAAAACGGGTATATCGGCAACGGAGTGGGGAATGTTCTGTATGTCACCCATAACGGCGTCCACCGGCCGGTGGCACAGAATATTGAAAACCTTCAGTTTCAATACAACGGGGACATGGACGGCGACGGGATGCTGGACGGATTCACCGATTGGGATCCCGTCTGGACCGGGGACCCCGACATGGCCGCCAGCATCACCCATGTCCGCGTTCAGATTGTGGGGCGGACCCCGAACCGCTTTGTCAGCCTTTCCGGCAGCCAGCCGCCCAATGACCTTCATCTTTACCGCCGCCCGGCGTTGGCCAACACGCCGGCGGCCTCAGAGGACGATCTGCACCGGCGTTTTATGCTGGAAGCGGTCGCCAGCGTGCGCAACCGGGGGCTGACTCTGTATAACTTTGGAGAAAGATAAAATGCCGGCAGGAAAAATGGGAAGCAAAATAAGCCGGACCTTATCGCACCGGCGGTTCTGGCGGCGGCATAGACCGGGGACAGGGCTGCTGGTCGTGATTCTGGTGCTGGCTTTTCTTTTAGGGACGGGAATGCTGTTGATGACCATAACCACCACCGGATCGAAAACGGCGGGGAATCTCCGTTCCCACCACGAGGCCTTCAATGCGGCTGAGGCCGGTTTCGACGCGGCCTGGCTGGCGGTTGATCAAGCCTTTGCGGATTCGGAATGGATTAATTTCGACGACCGTTATTTGAAAGAACCGGACGGCATCGATCTTCCATACTCGGTCAATTATTTCCGGAAGCTGACCGATGATGAGATTCTGGAAATCATCGACCCGGATGGAGACGGAAATCCGGATGTGGCCAACGTGATTTTCTGCCGGCAGCCCTTCATCACGCTGCCGGACGGAACCCTGGACCCGGATTATACGTACACGGCCTTTTTGATCGATGACGAAGCGCTTCTTGAAGTGCCCGCGGATGCTTCCGACGCCCTGCTGGTCTGCATCGGAGTGGCGGGGCGGGGAGCCAACCGGAGCACCGCCCGGCTGGAGATCGAATTGGCCATTGAGCTTCCGGGAATGTGATTTTATGTTCATGACGGAACGTCTTTGGCGGGAGAAAAGAAGATGAAAAAACACCAACGAATAATATGGGGGGCTTTGTCCGTGATGCTGACGGCCGGCTTGTTCAGCTGGTGGCTTTATGCCCAGGAGAACAGCTGTGACGAGATGGAGTTCACTTTCACGGATGATTTTTCCACCATTGAATGGAAAGACCCGGGAAGCTCTGTTTACTGGCCTGGAAACGGCGAAATCACGCTCAATAAGCTGGGGGCCAACTTTGAGATCACGGAACCGGACGGCATGGGAGGACAGATTTATGTCTGCGATTCCGGGGATTTCACCGGGAACGGCCTGCCGGACCTGGTGGGCCTTGATATCTCGGGTGTCCCCCGCCTGGTTTTGGTCCGGAATGAATTTGAGGATTCAACCGGGGACGGCTACGATGATGACGGGGTGATTTTCCGTATTGATGAGAACTACGTTTTTGATACCGGCTTCTACAGTTCCGGGGAGTGGAGCGGTCCGGCGGCCGTCACGGTGGGGGATTACAACGGAGACGGGCTGCTGGATTTTCTTTTTATGAAAAATAACGAAGACAACTTCGGCGATAATGAATTTTTCGCGGTCATGTACATCAATGTGGGGACGGCCGAGGAACCTCGGTTTGAACCGCATACCTCTTCCGCCAACCTCGATTTCACCGACCGCTTTTTGGAAAAGGGGATTTACTGCAACTGGGCCGCCAATCATATGGACAGCGTGGATATCGATGAGGACGGCGACCTGGATGTCCTGGTTATCAGCAAGGACCAGGTTTTTTTACTGCGCAACCCGGGAAGCGATGAGTTCAGCTTGGAAAACTGGGAAATTTCCGAACTGAATTATGATCAAAAGACCGGATTCACGAGAGGGGTGGGCGGTTCTGCAATCGCCCCGGCCGACCTTGACAATGACGGGGATATCGACATTATTTGCGGTACAGCGGAAGATTATAACTATATCGTTTATTATGAAAACGACGGCACCGAATATTTCACCCGGCGGGACATCCCCATTCCTGAGGACAACGCCACCGGCCCGGTTGTGCTGCTTGCGGCGGATTTCGACCATAACGGATATCCGGATATATTCGGATCCACGGACAGATGGCGGGACGGCAAGGAAGCCCGGATGTGGATTTATAGAAACAAGGGGATGGTGGGGGAAGGCGAAGACAGAGACCTGGAATTGCAGTTTCACTGCATGATGGACTGCCAGCCGATTCTGCCTCATCCTCATGACACCGATATGGGCACGGCGCTGGATTATGACGGAGACGGTGATTTGGATATTATTGTGGCCGACGCCAACCATTCCGAGAATTATTATCTGGTTATCAATCAGCTTGCGGATGTGTACACTCTTCACGGGGAAGCCCGGTCCAAAGTGGTCACCCCGGACCTGGATCCCGCCACCCAGGCCGTAACACGGGTGCGGCTGGAAGGCCTGGACCAATCGGTCCGCGGAGGATCCAGCGAGGGTTTGAAGGTGACCTTGTATGTGTCCAGCAACGGCGGCCGCAATTGGGAATTTTTGGCTGAGTTCAATGACGATGAGATTGGAAATATCAATCCCGGGGATCAGGACTGGCATTATTTCGTCCATTTCGGCAGCCATTTAAAATGGAAAGCGGTGTTGACCGCCGAGGAAGATGAGATGGAAGAATTTGACCTGGCTTCTAAGGAAACCCCGGTGCTCAGCAGCATCCAGCTGCGTTATGCGGTGGTGGACCGCCGGGAATATTCCCGCTCATCCGTGGCGGTCCGGGTGGTGGATGACGACAATCAGCCCGTGAAACTGATTATCGGCGGTTCATTTTATTTCCCCGGCTGGCAGGGCCATCTCCGG
This sequence comes from Candidatus Aminicenantota bacterium, assembly GCA_046483285.1. Taxonomy (GTDB): domain Bacteria; phylum Acidobacteriota; class Aminicenantia; order Aminicenantales; family Aminicenantaceae; genus CAYRTV01. The sequence continues at coordinate 30,091 of JAWODN010000121.1, forward strand.
GCGTATGATGTCACCGACATGGAGATGATCAATTCCTCCCACTCCGAACTCCGGACCGTCACCCGGCCGGATTTCAGCGAACCCGAAGGGCGGGAGCTGGCGGATAATGTCACCATCAGGTGGGATGCCGGAGAGTTGCTGGATTCCCGTTCCGCCGGCAGCCGGGTGATCTATACCGCTCTGCCGGATGAAGAGGAACAACTTCAAAGGATTGATTTTTCCACAGCCAATCTGGACCAGCTGGCCCCTGAATTGAATGATTTTCAAAATGACAATACCGGTTTGATTGATTTTGTGCGGGGGGAAAACCGCGACTGGAAATTGGGGGACATCAATCACTCCAATCCCGTTATTGTGGGGCCCCCGGAGGGAGACCCCAATTTAAAAGGGCCCGGTTATGAGACTTTCGCTTTGGATCACCAGGACCGGGATAAGGTCCTGATTGTGGGGGCCAATGACGGCATGATTCACTGTTTCGATGTGCTCACCGGAGAGGAACGGTGGGCCTTCATCCCCTATAACCTCCTGCCCAAGCTCAGGAACATGTGGCTGGTGGACGAAGCCACCGAAGAAAGATATTTCGCCCGGGATGTGTATGTGGACGGGAGTCCGGTGGTGGAGGATGTTTTACTCAGCGGGGAATGGAAAACGGTCCTGATTTCCGGCCAGGGGCCGGGCCGGGGCAGCGGCCGGGGGGTATCCGGGGCCACCGGCAATTTTTATTTCGCCCTGGATATAACGGATATCGACAATCCCCAAGTGCTGTGGGAATTCAGTGATTCCAAGATGGGGGAAACCTGGTCGGTTCCAGTCATCGGCAAGATCCGGAAAGAGGGCCAGGACACCTGGACCGCTTTTATGGGCTCCGGCTATGATAACGTTCCGGGCCAGGACGTCCAGGGGAATCGGTTTTACGCCGTGGATATCGCCGCAGGAGAGGCGTTTTGGAGCTTTGACTCCGAGCCTGAAGTCAATACCGCTGACATATGGGAAAACGGTGCCAATGTTCCGGTGGCCTTTCCCGGCTCACCTAATTCAATCGATGCGGATAAAGACGGCTATACGGATTCTGTTTATATCGGAGACCTGGAAGGCCGGTTTTGGAAAATCGATGTGGGACTGGATTTTCAGCTGTCTTCACCCTGGGAGGAAGAGAAAATCTACGAGGATTCCCGAAACTATCCCATTATCACCAAACCGGAGGTCTGGAAGGATCCGGCGTCCGCCTCTTCCTATCCCCGGGTCTATTTTGGAACCGGCGGAGACGACAAGGCGCCGGATACAGCGGTTTATTCCTTTATCGCCATGACGGACGGGCTGACTCAGGAAGTGGAGTGGTTTCTGGGCGATCCGGACACACTGGGACTGCCGGCGGAAAAACAAACCGGGACCTTTGAGCCGGGTGAAAAAGTCTGGGCGGATCCCAAAATCGCCAACACCATCGTGTATTTCAGCACCCTGGAAGGAAATATCGAAACCGTGGACCCCTGTTCCAACCTGGCCGGGATGGGCCGGCTCTATGCCCGGCATGTCAAGCCCATATCCGGTGCAGCGCTGGGCGCGACGGCTTTCAAATCCTCAACCGGCCCCATGGAGAATATGACCTTGGAGATCAAGACCCGGGCGGCGGTGACGTTAGGGGAAAGCGAAAGAGCCGGAGGTGTGCGGAAGCGGGAGGTCTACATTCAGGAATATGATTCCACCATCCAGAAGATGGAGCAGCCCTCCGGGGCTTTGCTGAAAGTCAAATCCTGGCGGGAGATTTTCAAGATCATTAAATAACCGGGGGTGAATTTCAGCGGAAGAGGTTGAGATAAGCGTTGATAAGCGGTTCTCCCCAGAGAAGGGCGAAAACCGCTGCCGGGGCCAAGAAAGAACCGAAAGGAAGAGCGACCTGCCAGTCTTTTTTATGAATCAGCATGAGGGTCACTCCCAAGACAGCGCCCCCTATTGACGCGGCCATCAGGGTGAAAAAGGTGAGTTTCCACCCTAGAAAAGCGCCGATGAACAGCATCATGGTGACATCTCCCATCCCCAGCCCGGCTTTTTTGCGCCAGACATAATACAGCCCGTAGACCAGCAGGAGGAATCCCCCCCCCACCGCCGCTCCCAGGACGGCTTGACTCAGGGTCATATCCGGCCGGAACCAGGCATAAATCAAAGACAGACCCGTTCCGGGAAAGGTGACGGCATCGGGAATGATTTGGTGTTTGTAATCGATGAATCCCAAAACCAGCATGGCGCTGAAGAAAAGGCCGGCTGCGAAAAAATGCGGAGTGAACTGGTAATGGAAGTGAAGCAGGAACAGGCTGGCCGGCGTCAAAATTTCCACCAGCAGATAAGTGAAGGGGATACGGGTGCCGCAGTCGGGACAGCGCCCCCGCAGCCACAGGTAGGAGAGCACCGGAATGTTCCGGTGCGGTTTGATGCGTGTCCCGCATTCCGGGCACGAAGAGGGAGGATGGATCAGGCTCATCCGGCGGGGGAGGCGGTGGATCACCACATTCAGAAAACTGCCCCAGGCCAGGCCGAAACAGATAACGATTATCGTTCCCATGGCGACACCTGGGTGGTGACTTTTCCGGTCCGGCGGTCATAGGCATACTCCCGCCCGTCCAAGTCCATGGGGAGGGAATCAATCCAGCCGTCCTGCACCAGGCGGCCGAGTTTGTCCGGATAATATCCGAAAGCCCTTTTGTATTCTTCCAGAAGGCCTTCCAGTTTTTGGATATCCATGGCCGCTTTGGTCCGGTAAAGATGATTGGAAGCGATATTTTTGACCCGCTCGCTTTCCGCATTCTGGTATATATCCATCCAGTTGTTCCAGGCTTCCTGATAATCCCCGGTTTTAAAGACGGCGTTGGCGAACAGCCGCCTGGCCATATCCGGAGCGTCTTCAACTTCCATGGCTTTCCGGTAGTATTTTCGGGCCAGGGAATAATCCTTTAAATTCATCTGGGCGTAATGGCCGGCCTGCCAGGGAAAGAGCCATTCCTTGGGGTTGTTTTTCAGCCCCAGGTCCAGAATAGAAAAAGCCGCTTCGTAGTCTCCGGCATCATAGACGGCGATCATGGCGCCGATTTGATAGGGATCCAGATAGCGGGGGTCCAGCTCGGCGATGATGGAATAGACATGCTCCAGGTGGTCAAAGCGGTCGTCCACGGCTTTGTCGCTGAAGTACTGAATGGACCAGATATAGATCAGGTCGGCAAGAAGGGTGTTGTATCCCAGGGCGGCGTACTGGAGGTATTGTCCGGAAGGTATATATATGATGGAAGATCCGGGTTGGGTGTTCCGGGGAACGGCGTCGGATTTAAGCTTGAGAAGAGAGAACAGCCCTATGCACAGAACCATGCCCCAAATGAAGACGCTTTTTTTCATGATTTCAAATAAAGTCCCTTTTCCGGAAAATCGCCATGGCCAGGAGCAGCAGAAAGGCGGTGTAAACCACTCCGTATCCCAGGGAGGGCAGGAGGATTCCAAAGGGGATGTCCAGTCCGTGCACCACTTCCGTCCGGAAATTAAAATTTTCCAGGTCCGGCAGAAGGACATAAAGCACCTGAACGGCCGCCTTGCCCGGTCCCGGATCCATTTTTTCCAGAAAGGCTTTCATGCCCCAGGAGAGGTGCCCGATCAGATAAAACGCCAGCGCGTAGATGGAGCTCAAGATAGGAGTTGAAAAGCAGGAAAACATCATAGCGACGGCGGTGATCAATCCCAATTCGATAAAAATAAACAGCAGGGCCGTCAGCATGGGAAACCCGATGGAAGCTCCGTGGAGCCAGGCGATAATAAAAAAGATAAGGCTCATCAAAGCCACCATGACCAGCAGGGTCGCGGTCAGACCGAAAAATTTTCCCAGCAGGAATTGATAGCGGTGAATGGGCGTCGACAGCAGAGTGTACACAGTCCGTTTGTCGATTTCTTTGTACACCAATCCGGTTCCCATCAAAATCGCCATCAGAACACCCACGATGGAAATGGAACCCAGCCCCACATCCAGAATGATGCGGACCCGGTCTCCCACCGTGATCAACGCCAGGAAGCGGGAAAACACCAGCCCGGCGACGGCAAAAAACAGAAGCAGATAGAGAATCCGGTCCCGGATCGCTTCCCGGAAGGTGTTTAAGGCAATCGCTGTTATTTTCATTTCACCATCCCCACGAAAATGTCTTCCAGGCTTTGATAACGGGGAACCAAAGCGTGGATTCGGCCTTGGCGTTCGCGCACGAATTTCAGCAGGCTGTCGATTTTTTCCTGGTCATAGATTTTAATAAGGATTTGGTCCCCCCGCTGGTGGAGTCTTTCTCCGAATGTTCCCAGGGTTTCCGGTGCCATTCCGGAGACAACGGCTTCTGTGAACAGAACCTTTTTCTTGATAAGGTTCTCCAGGTCACCCTGGCTGACAATGGCGCCGTTGATGATGATGGCCACCCGGTCGCAGATCATTTCAATATCCTGAAGAATGTGGGAAGACAGAAAGACGGTTCGTCCTTCGTCCCGGATCCGGCCAATGATATCCCGCATCTCTTTTCTTCCCAAAGGATCCAGCCCCCCCAGGGGCTCATCCAGCAAAACCAGCTCGGGATGATTCAGCAGGGCTTGAGCCAGCCCGATGCGCTGGAGCATGCCTTTGGAGTACTTGCGCAGCTGCAGTCCGGCCCAGGCTTGAAGTCCGACCATCTTGAGCAATTCCTGGATCCGCCGGTTTTGCTCATTTCCGGGAATCCGGTGGAGCTGACTGTAAAACCGCAAAAACTCTTCGGCCGTCAAATAATCATAAAAATAGGGATTTTCCGGAAGAAACCCGATTCTCTCCTTGGCGTTCAAAGACAGATGGGGGTGACCCAGGATCTCGATTTCCCCTTTTTCCGGAAAAATCAAGCCCAATATGCATTTCAAAGTGGTGGTTTTCCCGGCTCCGTTGGGGCCCAGGTATCCGAATATTTCACCTTTGGGGACTTCCAGGGAGATCCCCTTTAAAACCGTCCGGCGTTTTCGGGTGAATTCCGCTGGAAATGATTTGTGAAGGTCGCAGATCCGCAGGGCTGTGCTCATTTTGCTGTCTCCTTTCCCCGGCGCTTCCATCTTGATGATTTTAACGGATCATAATTCAGATTCATTATACGAAAATTTAATTCTATTTCAAATCAACCTGCTAATCCTGACCCATTACTTAGCCTGACCTATTCATAAAAAAATGGCGATGTTTTCATAATTTCTTTTTTTCCTAATATTTGCATGATTTTTTTGAGAATTCAATCTTGAACGTTTGTCATTATCCATATTTTCAATTTATTCGCCATTTTTTTACCCTTCGGGCGGGCCGGATCTCACCGCATCTGCCGGGTTGCGGCTCGTCGCAGTGAAGTGACGACCTTTCATTAATTTAATGTCATCCTGAGCGGAGCGAAGGATCCCGGACTGCTTCTAATTGGCAACCCATTGTCCATATGGCCTGGCGAAAGCACTCACAGATCCCTCGTCGCTCCGCTCCTCGGGACGACATTGAATTAAAGAATTGTCGTCGTCTGCGGCAATCCCGGCCCATTCATCATCCAGGTTTGAAAATCCTGTGTTCGCAGCCCAAATATTTCTTGACCTGAAGAAGATTTTGATATAAAAAAAGAAAGAATGGCTTCGGGTTACGGGAAAACCCGCAAGGAGGGCAAAATGGGTAAATTAAACACTTTGGACTGGATTTGTCTGATCCTGGTTATCATTGGAGGACTGAATTGGCTATTGGTCGGCGTGTTCAGTTTTAATCTGGTCTCGGCTATTTTCGGCGTCATGTCCGTCATTTCCAGAATCGTTTACATTCTGGTCGGCGTTTCCGCGCTTTATGTCCTGATTTTTATGCTTCCTAAAATGGGGAAGAAAACGAAAACAGCCGTTACTCCATAACCAAAAGTCCAGCTCGACACCGGTCCACTTCCTCTTTTTCCGGCCTCGCGGCGCCGGATAAGCCTGAATAATGAACTATGTTATGCGGACACCCCGTTTCTGAGCGGCCTGCTCATCAGCCGGGCTGGTTTATGCATAGCTGTGAAGACCGGACAAAAGGTAGTTGACCCCGAAATAGGTAAACATGGCGGCTAAAAAACCGAGGATCGCGATAACAGCTGAACGGCGGCCCTTCCAGCCCATAACGATCCGGGTATGGAGATAGAGGGCAAAAACAAACCAAGTGATCAAGGTCCAGACCTCTTTGGGGTCCCAGCTCCAGTAACTTCCCCAGGCCTTGGAAGCCCAAACCATTCCGAAAACCAGGCCGCCCAATGTAAAAAGAGGAAAACCGGCCGCAATGCATCGGTAACTGACCAAATCAAGTTTTTTTGAAGACAGGCTGGTGGGAATGCCTTTTTTTTCTTTGGAATCAGTGATTAAATAAAGGATGCTGGTCACAAAAGCGATAGCGAAAAAAGCTTCCCCCACCAAGGTCACGGAAACGTGCAGCCATAACCAATAACTCTGCAGCGCCGGCACCAGCGGCTGAGCCTCCTGCGGCATAAGCGGTGAAGACGCCAGGGCCATAAAGGCGATAACAATCAGCATCATATAGGGGCCGGCCTTCCGGATTTTAAATTTAGCCTCCATGATGAGATAAGCCAAAACAGCCGCCCAGCTTAAAAAGGACAAAGACTCATACATGTTGGAGAAAGGGGCATGGCCGCTTTCTACAGCCCGGATGATCAAGGCGGCGCTGTGGATAATCAGTCCGGCGGAGGCGATGACATAAGCCGCACCGGCGGCCCTTTCCCGCTTGGAAAACAAATAGGAAAAATAAAAAAACGCCGCAAGTATATACAAAATGAAAGCGCCGGCAAAGACAGTTGTCTCGTTCATGTGACTCTCCTTAATTCGGATAAGACAGACTGAAATTCACTGCGGAATTCCTCCCGGTTCTTCTTTGACTCGCCTCCTGCGGCAATTTCCGCATGAGACCCAAAATCGGCCAGATGAAAACGCAGCGTACGGCTCGGCCAGTAAAAGGCCGCGAATAACCCCAGCATCAGCACGGCGCATCCCGCCCAAATGAAATTGGTTCCCGGATCCCTGGCAACCTGGATGCCGGAATATTGAGGCGCTTGAAAATCTTCCAGCACAAAGGAGATTTCCCGTTCTCCATCCGGATGAGAGGGGGAAAAATCCGGAAATTCAGCAAAAACCCATCCCCTGAAGATCACTTCCCCGCTTCGGAAACTTTCCAGGTATACCGCCGGATTGTTAGGCTGAAGGGAACGGGTGGTCACTCTGTTGCCTTCCGTTATCACAAAATCAGGGACGAACGCGCGGGCGGCGATTTCCGTCACATCATCCCGCAGCGTGTATTTCTCACCTATGGAAATCCGGATTTTTTCCTCCGGACTTTCTCCCCCCGGTTTCCTGACCAGAATATCAAGACGGGGATTATTCCAGTCCCAGCCATAGCTGCTCTGATAAAAAACAAAACCCTGATAGGAAAGAGGGTGATTGACTTTTATGGTTTCGGTGGTCTTTTCCCGGTTGGAATCAATGACTGTCAAAGTGCTCTTCCAGGCACTGACAGCCCCGGAAGGATAATATTCGGTTTCGAACTTATCCAGACGAATTTGGAAATCAGCATGAGGAACGTCGGCCGTGCTCCCTTCGATGATATTCAAATTTCCCCGAAAACCCCCTATTCCACTGAGAATGCCTCCAAAAATAATAACCAGGATGCCGGCGTGAACGACATCCGGGCCGAAAATCCCCAGAGTTTTTTTTCGGGCCAGAATATAACATTGGTTTTCCTTGTTCTCTTCTTTAATGCGGTAACGTCTCTTCTTGAGAGCCTGCCGGAGCTTCTCTTTGACTGCCGGCGCATCTCCGGTTTTTTTCAGCTTTTCATGCTCTTTAAAAGCCGAAATCCGTTTCGGATGTATTGATACCGATGGTCTGACCACCCGCTTTAATTTGGACGGAAAACGGGTAAGCGTGCAGACCACCATGTTCAAAGCGAATAAAAAAAGAAAAGAAAGGTACCACCAGGATTGATAAAGCCGGGTAATTTCCATTCGAATAAGCAGGCTGGATAAATCGCCGTACTTGGCCTGATATTCTTCCGGAGAGCGGTGCTGCGGGATAAGTGTTCCGAGAACCGATGCCAGGGTGATAACAATCAACAGAAATATACCCAGTCTGACCGAACTGAAAACCTGCAAAAAAGATTTCATAACCTGAAGTCCTCTCTTCTTTTCTCTAAATTCACGCTTCTTCGAGTTAGTTTACCATAATCCGGCTGATAAAGTTGACAATTCCGCACGAATCCTATATAAATTGAGCACTGTCCAACATAGAGGAGGTGAACAGCTTGGCATTTGTTGTTATCGATGAAAAAGAATCCATCGAACAAGCTCTGAAACGCTTTAAGAGAAAAGTTCAACAAGAATCTATAATCAAAGAAATCAAAAAACATTCCGTATATTTCAAACCCGGTGAGCGCAGAAGAATGAAGGAAGCTCAAGCCCGGAAAAGAATGAGACGGCGCGTGAGAAGAGAAAGAGAATACGAATATTATTGATTTTTTCCTTCCCCGGTATTCTTCCCGCATTCTGAGAGAAAGAGGTGGCGTCCCTGCCTGCGAAAAAAAGAAAGCCCTCCTGGCTGAAAATCAATCTTCCCAGGGATAAAGATTATTTTTTTGTCTCCAGAACGGTTGAGAGCAACCATCTCCACACCATATGCACAAGTGCGCGCTGCCCCAACATCTCGGAATGCTGGTCTCACCGAACCGCCACCTTTCTGATATTGGGAAATGTCTGCACCAGAAACTGCGCTTTTTGCGCCGTACCCAAAGGCACACCGGCGCCTCCCTCCCCGGACGAACCTGAAAATGTCGCTGATGCCGCTTCACGCCTGGGGCTGCGGTATGTCGTCATCACATCCGTCACCCGGGATGATCTTCCTGACGGAGGAGCCCAACATTTCGCTGACACCATTTCCGCTCTCAGAAAGAAAAACCAGGAAATAAAAATAGAGGTGCTGATCCCGGATTTTTCGGGTGACAAAGAAGCCTTGGAAACGATTATCCGGCATGATCCTGAGGTCCTAAATCATAATCTGGAGGTGCCCCGCGCTTTGTATCCCTCCATACACAGAGACCCCCCTAATTACCGCCGTTCCCTCCAGGTGCTCCAAACCGCCGCGGAAGAAAAAATGATCACTAAATCCGGATTGATGATCGGATTAGGGGAGACTGACAAAGACATAATGGAGACATTTCAGGATCTGCGTGATCACGGCTGCCTGATTTTGACTATCGGGCAGTATCTCCAATCCACACGAAAAAACGCACCGGTAAAAAAATACTACTCTCCGGATGAATTCAAAGACCTTAAAAAGTCCGCCTTGAAAATGGGATTCCGCCAAGTGGAATCAGGGCCGCTGGTGCGAAGCTCTTACCGGGCTCACCGTTTATACCGCTCCGCCGCCGGAAATGCTTGAGTCATGCGTTATCTTATTTTTTCTGACATTCATGGAAATCTTGAAGCCTTTCTGGAGATTTTATCCGCCGTCAAAAAAAATTCCATTGACCGGTATCTTTTTTTGGGCGACCTGGTGGGTTACGGAGCTTCGCCCAACGAAGTGATCCGGGAAATTCAAAAATTGAACCCCCTCCACATCATCCGGGGAAACCATGACAAAGCTGTTTCCGACCATGAACCCGTTCACACATTCAATCCGGTTGCAGCGGCCGCTATTCACTGGACACGCAAGAACCTGGCCGAAAAAAACAACAAATATCTCTCCCGGCTCCGGGCCGGACCGGTGGTGGTCGATGAAAGCATCACCATCTGCCATGGATCTCCATTTGACGAAGACTTTTACATCTTCGGTGAATTCGACGCCGCCGAAGCCTTTATGTACACCAAAACTCAGGTGACTTTTTTCGGCCATACCCACCTCCCCTTTGTTTATACCGAAGAGGACCGGTTGGTTCTGGGGCGATTCATTTCCTCCCACACCGAAAAGGTCCGGCTTAAAGAAAAAATCCGCTATCTCATCAATCCAGGCTCCGTCGGGCAGCCGCGGGATAGAAATCCTGATGCCGCATATGCCGTTTTTGATTCCGAAGAAAGAACCGTCACATTCCACCGGGTCCCTTATGACATCAAGTCAGCACAGAAAAAAATAACCGGAGAGGAGCTGCCCCGGTCCCTGGCGGACCGGCTGGAAATGGGAATATGACTCAATCACAAATGTCCGGAGTCTATATGATCCACCCTTTTCCGTACGGAAACCTCCTCTTGATGAGAAGATCTCAAGGCTTGACAAAAGTGAAATATTATCCCCGTCCGCTCTCGCATGACGATATAATGCCGGCTTCCAGAAGGGATATTTTACGGATCGAACACAGCCCCGGCGCCTTTGAAACGGAAATGGATTTATTGCAACGGTATTTCCGGGGAGAAGAAACAAATTTCAACCGGATTGAACTGGATTTCTCATCAGCATCCCCTTTCCAGAAAAAGGTATGGTCCTTAACCCGGGAGCTTCCTTACGGCCGCACCTCAAGTTATAAATTTTTGGCGGAGGAAATGGGTCACCGGGGATACCGCAGTATAGGCCGGGCTCTCCATGCCAACCCCTGGATAATCATCGTTCCCTGCCACCGGGTTATCCGCAGCGACGGCGGGCTGGGGGAGTTCGCAGCCGGCCTGAAAATCAAACAATACCTCCTCAGTTTGGAAAAAAGTCAAAAAAATTAAAATAAGTCAGGCTGAATATGTCGGTGCTAGAAGCGAAAAACCTAAAAAAATCCTTCGATCAGCGGATGGTGGTCAAAGGCGTGGACATTGAAGTCCAATCCGGCCGCATCACCAGCCTTTTGGGCCGCAACGGTGCCGGAAAAACCACAACCTTCAGAATGATCACCGGCTTGACCCGGCCGGATGCAGGCGCGGTTTTATTGAACGGAGATGATATTTCAGGGCTCTCCACTCCCCAGCGGGCTGACCGTGGGATCATATATCTTCCCCAGGAAAATTCTGTTTTTCTTAAGGCATCCGTCGAAGAAAACTTGAAGCTGATCCTGGAAATAAAAAAACCGGATATGGCTGACAAAATCGATTTCATCCATAAGCTCTTGGAAGAAATGGGCCTGGCGGAACTCAAAGGCCAAAAGGCCTATAGTCTATCAGGAGGAGAACGGAGACGGCTGGAAATAAGCCGTTCCCTTATCCTGGACCCTCATTTTCTGCTTCTGGATGAGCCTTTTACCGGCATCGACCCCTTGACGATCGCTGAACTGCAGAAAATTTTATTGCGCCTTAAAAAACGGGGAATCGGCATCCTGGTTTCCGACCATAACGTGAGAGACACACTGGACATCACCGGCCGGGGATATATCATCGATGAAGGGTCTATTTTAGTCGAGGGCACTCCGGAGGAAATCGCTTCCGATCACAAGGCGAGAAAAAAATTCCTGGGAATGGATTTTTCCCTTGGAAAAAAGAAAAGCGTTCACTCCTCTTTCGGGAATATAAAATCCCCCAAGGTCTCCCTAAGAAAAACCAAAAACAAGCTGAAGTAAATCACTGTCAAAATCACAAAAAATCCGGCCGCCGGCAGGAGGGCCTTAGCTATCAGGCTGAACACCGGATTTCCGGTTAAATACGCCGCTATTCCGAGGGAAACCAGCCACAGTCCCGCAATCAACACAACATCGAAAAGGCGGGATTTCAACCACCGGGAAGGCTTGAGAAAAGACAGCATTCCGAATCCTTTGCTCCGGGACTCTTCCTGTTCCGTCCCGAAAAGCATCCCCTGGTCATGACCGGTTAAAGCGGGGGTGTCATCAATGTCAATTTCGGATGTTTCTCTATCGAATTCCTCGAAAGCCCCGGTATCTTCCTCTTCTTCTTCCTCAGGAATTTCCCGCTCTTCTTCGGGTTCCAGCCGGACGGCCTCTTCGGTTGTTTTTACTTTGGTTTCTTGTTCCTGATCATCCGGCTCCTTATCTGCGTCTCTCATCTTTTCCGCCCAAGGAGGCAGGTCTTCTTCTGCGGCTTTTGTATCCTTTTTAATTTTTCGCCGCTCTTTTTTTAATGAGTCCAAAAACTGCTCGATCTCTTCTTTTTCCTTATCCGCAGGGTCCACCATGTCTTCCAAATCCCGGGTTTTCAGGTCTTCTTCCTCCCCTTCCATATCTTCCTCCGGGAATAGCCAATCCACGCTCCCTGAAGAAGGCGGAGCGGCCCGGGAATCCCCCTCGTCTTTATCGTCTTCTTCAGAAGGAGGGGGGGATTCAAAGGAAGTTGTTTCGAATGGTGTGTCAGAAGAAGGCGGGGTGGATGACACGTCGCCGCCAGGCTCAGGTTCCTCCTCCTCCGGTTCCGCCGGTTCGGGTTCCTCCGGCAAATCCTCTTTCAATGCCGCAGCGGATTCTTCTGATTCCGGGGACTCTTCCTCTTTCAGGTCCGGATCATCCATGTCCTCAGGTGGAGCCGCCTGCTGGTCATGCCGGGAGGATTTATGGACTTCTTCTTCCTCCTCTTCAACAACTCTTTCTCCCGGAATTTCTTCTTCAATATCCTCATCTTCAGGGAAAATAAGCTTGGTCCCGCAATTTGAACAGAATTCAGAGTCTTCTTCAATAAAAGCTTTGCAATAAGGACACTTTTTTATGGCCACCACCTTATATATAATGAGAAAAATTCATAATGTCAATCACAGGGGTTATTTTCCTTTCCGGAAAAGCGGGATTCCCCTATGATGAATAAGGCTTTTTTTCCTCGGCTTATGAGGAAAGATCCCCTCAGAAACATATCGAACATCCTCCAGGGTAAAAAACGCCTTGGGATTGTGTTTTTTGATAAGGGTCTCCACTTTCTCATAATCACAGCGCCGAATGGTCATGTATATAATACTCACGGGGCCTTCACTCCCCTCGGCCGGCTGGGCGGTCACACCGAAACCTTCTTTTCTGAGTGCGGCAATTAAATCCGCCGCATCCTTGCGGGTGATGACCCGGATAACCACCCGGCCCACCGCCATTTTCTGTTCCAAAAGAATTCCCGCATAATTCCCCAGAGCAAACCCCGCACTGTAGGCTATATAACCCAGGGCGTTATCCAAATTATCGAAAATGATTTTTATGGCCAGAATCCATATAAGCACTTCAAAAAAGCCCACGATGGGAGCCAGTTTTCGAAATCCCCTGGCAACATAGACAATCCGGATGGTCTGCAGGGAAACATCCAAAATGCGGGCGATAAAGATCAGCAGGGGAAGAATCACCCACATGAATAAAGAGTTTTCCATTAATGCGTCCATTTGATTTAAAAGATGATTTTACCAAGTCCGGGTTTTAAAATGCAACAGTTTGATGACATGCTGGTTCATAGGCATCAACCCCGGCCCGGGAATAAATCAGGTGAGTCAGAACTGTGATTCGGAAAACTCCGGAGGAACTTCAGTTCTGCGGTGAATTGACAACGGAAACGGTTATACATATACTTATAATTCCCGTGGGCGATTAACTCAGCGGAAGAGTGCTACCTTCACGCGGTAGAGGTCAGAGGTTCGAATCCTCTATCGCCCACCATTCCTTTTCTTTTCAGAATAAATGTCCCCTTTTTTATTCCGGCGGCAGCGTCCTGAGGCTTAAAACATGCCAGGTCACTCCGGCGGCGATCCCTATCAGCACGATTTTAAGCCATAGCTGTTCCGCCGCCGCAACAACACTGATTCCGATGGTTATCCATAAAAGGATCAAAGTTGTTGCTTTGACTCCCCGGGTCACCACTCTTCTCTCCCGGTAATTTTTTATATAAGGACCGAACAGGCGGTGTGTCATCATCCAGTTATAAAGCCTTTCCGAGCTGCGGACAAAGCAAGCCGCGGCCAGCAGTAAAAAAGGAGTGGTGGGAAGCAAGGGGACCACCACCCCCACCGCCCCTATAAAAACAAACAGAACGCCGGCGGACATTAGAAACCATTTGCGGAATGTCAATTTTTTCATTTCACAACAGGGATACCCTGATTTAGTTCGAAAATAACAAAAATAGTCCATTTCGTCTATCTTGTCTACCTGGTCTGAAGGGGGCGCGAAAAGCGAGAAAGGCGAGACGTGCGAGAAAAGCAGAAGGCCTCTGAAAAAATCAAAAATGAACATTTTCATTTATCGCGTGTGGCAAAACCGCCATGAATAATTATTACTTAGCCTGGATTATTCACAGGCCGGGATTGCCGCAGATTTCGGATTGCGGCGAGGAAGTCGTGGTACTTCACTACGACGAGCTGCAAGCCGGAAGATGCGGTGAGATTCGGCCTGCCCTAAGGCTAAAAAAATGGTTCGGGCGGGCCGAATTCCACCGGTCCCCGCGTGCCGGGAATATGATAAAACCGGCTGCGTCTCTTTACGGAAAGACGAGATTGCTATATGATAAAAAAAACAAGGGATGAGAAAAGAAAATTATATTCATTAAAATGAAAAAAAAACATTTGAAAAATATTTTATTGAACCTGGTGGGGTTTTCATTCCTTTTAGCGGCAGCGGGATGGCAGACCGGCTGCCAATCTTCCTCCGGGCTGGTTAAAAAAGGAATTGAACTGGAAAGGGCCGGCGATGCGGACGGCGCACTGGCTTATTACAACCAGGCGATTGAAAGCGATTCCACCAACGCCCGGGCTTATTTTAAACGGGGCTCTGTGCGGGAAAAACAGGGCCATCTGCGGGGAGCGATCAAGGATTATTCCCAGGCAATTGACATTCAGCCGGATTTTTTGGAGGCGCTTTTCAGACGCGGAGAGGCCCTTGCGCGGACCGGTGATTATAACGGGGCCGTGAACGACTTCAGCCGGGTGATTGAAAAAAATCCCAATAATTCCACGGTGTATCTTCACCGGGGCCATATATGGATCCAGACCGGCGAGCATGAAAAAGCGGCTGCTGATTTTAGCAAGTCCATTCAAAACAATCCTTTTTCCCCGGAAGCTCACCACAGCCGCGGCATCGCACGGTTTTATATTCAGAATTTTCCCGGCGCCATGTCGGATTTCAACCGGGCCATTGAACTGAAACCGGACTATGCCGAGGCTTACCACAACCGCGGAAACCTCTGGCTTCAAAGAGAAAAATATGACTTGGCGGTCAGGGACTTCACAAACGCCGTCAGTATCGATCCGGAATACGCCCATGCCTATTTGAACCGGGGAGCCGCCCTGTTCAGCCGGCACGATTATGCCCAGGCTTTGCAGGATTTCTTGAAAGCCGGGGAACTCGATCCGGCCTGCCGGGAAAAAGCCGCGCCCTGGATTTCGGAATGCCGGGCCAAGCTGAAAAACAAAATAAAAGACTCCCATCCTTAGCCTGACTTATACCTTTGAAAATGGCCGGACATGTCTCCCTGAAAAACACAGCAACAAAGGACCTCAGAACGCCTCGCCCGGCAAAATTTGAAACAAGGACACGAGCATGATGAAACGCGATGACAAAGGGTATTTGACCTACTGGAATGATGCCGGCAAAAAACGGGTTTTTTCCGGAATTCAGCCGACCGGAGAACTTCATATCGGTAATTATCTGGGAGCCATTTCCAACTGGGTGGCTTTTCTGGATGATTACGAGTGCTTTTTCTGCATTGTCGACCACCACGCCGCCACCATCGAATATGACCCCGCGGACATGCCCCGCCGTGTTTTTAACGCGGCTGTGGCCAATATGGCGGCCGGCCTGGATCCGCAGCGCTGCACTCTGTTCGTCCAGAGTGAAGTCCCGGAACATACCGAACTCGCCTGGATTTTCAACACGGTGACGCCTTACGGCGAACTGTCCCGCATGACCCAATTCAAGCAGAAATCTCAGCAGTATCAGCAGAACGTGAATGTGGGGCTGTTCACTTACCCGGTGCTGCAGGCAGCGGATATCCTGCTCTACAAAGCCAGTGCGGTCCCGGTGGGAGAAGACCAGGTTCAGCATATCGAACTGGCACGCGAAATCGCCCGCGGCTTCAACAACCGCTTCAGTGACGTGTTCCCGGAATGCCAGGCTTATCTGACCGAAGCCAAGCGGATCATGGGTTTGGACGGAGAAAAAAAGATGTCCAAAAGCCTGGGCAACACCATCGGCATCCTGGAGCCGGCGGAAAGCATCTGGAAAAAACTGGGGCCCGCCAAAACCGACGAGCGGCGGCAACGCAGATCCGACCCCGGCGTCCCTGAGGATTGCAATATATACATGAGTTACCACCGCTATTTTTCACCTGAAAAAGACCTGATATGGGTCCGGGAAGGATGCACCGGTGCCTCCATCGGCTGTTTGGAATGCAAAAAAAAGCTGCTGGAAAACATGGACCGGGCCCTGGCTCCCATCCGCCGGAAAGCCGCCGCATATCACGCCGACCCCGGATTTGTGCACGGCGTGCTCACGGAGGGCGCGAAGAAAGCCAAAAAGATCGCGGAACAGGTCATCGCCGAGGTCAAACAGGCAATGGGACTGGTGCGCCTAAAGTAAACAGAAGACTAATCCCGGCCGGAGGGCATCTGGCGTTTTTTGACTATGCGGTAGGTCAACGGACTCGGCATAAATCTCAAAGCGAATCGAACGATTTTATTGTTGAATCCCGGAACGCACACCGCCTTTTTTTTCCGGGCGCACTTCATTGATATTTTCACCACCTCTTCGGCATCCATGGCTTTCATGATCCCCTTGCTTTTATATATCCTCTCCTCATCCAAACCCATGCGCTGATGGAATTCAGTGCGGGTTATTCCGGGACAGAGCGCTTGGACATAGACTCCCGTGTCTTGAAGCTCCAGAAAAAGCGATTCAGAAAAAAGTTTCACCATGGTTTTCGAAGCCGCGTAAACCGCATTCAGCGGATAGGGGGTGAAAGCAGCGGTTGATGAAACATTGATGATCATTCCATCGCCGGCGGTGATCATCTGCGGAAGCGCAGCTTGAGTTAAACGCATAACCGCCAATTCGTGCACATAAAGCATATCTTCATATGCGGAAAAATCTCCCCGGTCGAAATAACATTGCGTCCCGAATCCGGCGTTGTTGACCAGTATTTTCAAATCCTTCTTTTTTTGAAGTTTTCCGGCCAGCTCTTCGATCTCTTCTCTCTTAGAAAGATCTCTTGTTTCCGTTTCGGCATTAATCTCATAATCCCGGCTCAACCGGCGGGCCATAGATTCAAGCTTGGTCCTGTTGCGTCCTGTCAGAATCAAATGATATCCCTGTTCAGCGAACTCCCGTCCGAAAGCTTCGCCGATTCCGCTGGTGGCTCCTGTGATGCAGGCCCATTGGCCAGCATTGGACTCCATGTCGATTTCTCCTTTCATAAAGGAAATGAACCGCACCCGGAAGGCTGAACTTTCCAGGCCGCTTCAGTCATAACTGAATTTCATACAGCCTTACCGTGACCCTTCTTCCGGTGGTCATGGTTCGTGGTGTACGGCACCCCGGTCAAAGCCGATTGATCCAAAACCGGTTATTTTTTATACAGATAAATGGAATGCTCTTCTCCATCCCAGGATTCAACGCTTTTGTATGCGATCTCCCGGTCTTCCCACCCGACGATATTATAGTTGTGGGAAACCACCCGCGCCCCGTCCTTAAGCTGCTTTTCCAGGATAGGCCGCATCAGCTCGTTGGATTCCGGAAGCAGATACATGGTCACCACCGTGGCTTCGGAATAATCGGATTTAGTGGCGTCCTCCTTGCGGAACTCAACCAGGGCTTCCACTCCGGCCTCCCGGGCACTCCGGCGGGCTCCCTGCAGCTTAACCGGATCCAATTCAATCCCCACTCCCCGGGCTCCGAACCTTCTCGCCGCCATGATCACGATCCGGCCGTCCCCGCAGCCGATATCATAAACCACATCATTCTCATCCACTTCCGCCATCAGCAGCATGGATTCCGCCACTCCCAGCGGCGTAGGGACATATGGAGCCAGATCCACCGCATCTTCCCGGCCGTGGGAGCCGTCATACAGCTCGAGCTGATCCTCTTCATCATAGCGAAAGGAAAAAGGGAAACCGGGGCCCAGTTTATAACGCACCCAAACATCCCCCTTGAGGAATGATATGTACAATTCTTCATCAGTAGAATAGCGGTGAACTTCATCCGCCTGGATGGTTTTTTCCTCGGGCTCTTCATCCCCGGAACGGGGCTTGATTTTATAAGTTATGCTTTTGTCTGTGACATTGCGGACGGTGACCTCAGGAAGATTGACAGGTATTCGATCAAAATCATCCCGGTTCTCCTCGACGGGCTTTTCCGGAATCTCATTTTGCCCGCTTCCGCCGCAGCCCGAGGTTAAGACAAAAATGCAGGAAAGAAAAAGCCAAAAAACATACAATAACCGGACGGAAGCTTTCCTCTGATGTCTCATTTTTTTATTTTAGATGGATTTCTGAAATTATTCAACCGGGGCCGGTCAAAAGGCACAGCGGATTGATCCTCAAAACGGCTTGCCGAATTATTCCGGACGCCAATCCTTCATGCTTTCAAAAACGTCTTGAAGAATGGCCACACAACGGTCCATGTGTTCCTTGGTGTGGGCGGCGGAAACGGAAAGTCTCAGGCGGGTTTTATTTTTGGAAACCGCAGGATAGGTCACAACGCCGCTATACAATCCCTTTTGTTGGATCCGGCGGCTGATTTCGCGCAACCGAAGATCGCTTCCCGCCATGACCGGGATCACCTGGGATTTTGTGCTGCCGATATCCAACCCGGCTTCCTTCAAACGGGTATGCATATAGCGGGTATTGTCCCACAGCCTTTCCCGGTTGGAGGGGTCTTTTTGGAAAAGGTCCAGGGCTTTCAATATGCCGACCGCTGTATGCGGCGCCATGGCGCAGGAAAAAACATAGGAACGGGCGAACATTCTCAAAAAAGTCATCAGTTTCTTTTCCCCGGCTGCGTACCCCCCGATGGCACCGAAGGACTTGCTGAAAGTTCCGATGGCGATATCCACCTGATCTTCCAATCCGTAATGTTCGGCCACGCCTCCCCCTTTTTTTCCAAAGACCAGAGACGCATGAGCTTCATCCACTAATATTTTAGCGTTATATTTTTGACAAACAGGAACGATCTCAGGCAGATTGGCCAGATCGCCGTCCATGCTGTAAACTCCTTCCACACAGACGATAACTCTCTTGGCCTGGAGGCTTTTCAGGACTTTATCAAGATGGCGGGGATTGTTATGAGAAAACACCTTAATCTCCGCGCCCGAGAGCCTCACTCCGTCATAGATGGAAGCATGGGAGAGAATATCCAAAACGGCGATATCACCCGGCTTGAGCAGGCTGGAAAGAATACCGACATTGGCCCCGTAGCCGGTGGAGAAAACAATCGCCGCATCTTTGTTTTTAATATCCGCTATCCCGGCCTCCAACTCCAGAAGGGGCTGGGAATATCCGCTCAACAAAGGGGCGGATACAGCGCCCGTTCCGAATTTTTTCACAGCGTCCTGAACAGCCCGAATGACTTCCGGATGAAATGAATACCCGAGGTAGTTGTAAGAACAAAAATTGAGAAACCGGCGGGTGCGGCCGGCATTGTTGTCATAAACTTCAAATTCCGGTTTGGGTCCTGATATCATGGGCTGGGCATAAATCATGTACTGCTTCCGCCTGGCATCCGCGACATATTCCCAAAAATAATCAGCGACCTCAAATAAATCTTCCCCCCGGAATTCAGCAAAATCGACCATGGTGTGATGATCGCAGTTTACTTTTTTCTCCTTAAGATCCTTGGGCTGCAGTGTCATTAATTCCTCGCGGTGTCAGGTTGATTTTCCCGTTTGCTTATACCACAGGAAATAAGCCGGGGTCAAATCCAGGCTATATTTGAAGAGGGTCTTCCGCCAGGATACGGTCGAAAGTCTGGAGAAGCACGTCCGCGTTTTCTTCATTGAAAACCAGAGGCGGCTTGATTTTGATCACGTTGCGGTCCGGTCCGTCCGTGCTGACAAGAATTCCTTCCTCCCTCATTCTCTCAGCCGCGTAGACAGCCTGGGCGGATGCGGGCTTGAACGTCTCCCGTTCCTGAACCAGTTCCACTCCGATAAAAAGTCCCCTTCCCCGGACGTCTCCGATCAACGGATATTTTTTCTTCAAGCGTTCCAGCCCGGCCATTATCCTGCTTCCGGTCAGCTGTGCATTTTCCTGAAGATTCTCCTGTTCAATGACGTCCAGAACCGCCATGCCGGCGGCGCAGGCCACGGGACTTCCGCCATATGTGTTAAAGTATTCCATGCCCCCGGCGAACTTTTCCGCGATGCGGGGAGTGGTCACAACAGCTGCCAGGGGAAAACCATTGCCCATGGGCTTGCCCAGAGTGACGATATCCGGAATCACATTCTGCGTTTCAAAACCCCAAAAACAGCTCCCCGGCCTTCCGAACCCAACCTGGACTTCATCCGCAATGCAAACCCCGCCGGCCTTCCTGATGATCCGGTAGGCTTCCTCCAGATAACCGGGCGGAAACACAATCTGGCCTCCGCAGCCCGGAAGCGATTCCGAAATAAAAGCAGCCAGCCCCCTACCCCGCTCCTGAATCCTTTCGACGGCGTCCCGGACATGAACGGCGTATTTTTTCCCGGCCTCACTGTCGCCGTACCGGTAAGGCCCGCGGAAAAGATCGGGCATAACCACGGTTTGAGTATGAGGGGGTTTTCCCCGCCCCCCCGGGCCGTTGAATTTATAAGAGCTGATATCGATCAAAGAACCCAAGTTCCCATGGTAAGCTCCCTCCTCCGCAACGACATCCTGTCCCCCGCTGAAGCAGCGTGCCATTCGAAGGGCCAGGTCGTTGGCCTCACTTCCTGAATTGACAATGGTGCACACCTGAAGGCCGCCGGGAAGCCGTTCCGCCAGCCGGCGGGCGTAGCGGACCACATCATCGTGCAGGTAACGGGTGTTCGTATTCAGCACGCTCAATTGCTTATTTACGGCATCAACCACACGCGGGTGCTCATGCCCGACATGGGGAACATTATTGACGGCGTCCAGGAATGCCCGGCCAGTGTGATCGTAAAGAAAACATCCGCTGCCCCGGACGATTTTGAGCGGCTTCCTGTAGGAAACACTTAAAGCCCCGAGAAGGTATTTTTTCCGGAGACGCAATATTTCCGGAACCGTAAGGGAATCATCCTTGATCTCTTCCTCAGGGAGGCCGGCGATGAGATTCGGATCCGGGCACAGACTCAACCACACATCTCTCTCGTCCGCCCGGGCCACACCCGGGAAATCTCCCGTGCGGCCAAGCATATCCATGATCAATTGAAAATGAAGATGAGGGGCCCACCCCCTGTTCTCGGATGAATCCCCCATCCATCCAAAAATCTCCCCTTTTTTTATCACCTTCCCCGGATACACGCCTTCCAGAGAAGAAGCGCTGAGATGTCCGTAAAGAGTATAAAACTCAATGTCTTCGCCGCCGGCCCGGTGTTTGAGGATTATGGTGGGCCCATAATCCAGCTCACCGCGGTTATTCCGGAAGCTATGCACCTCACCGTCTAACGGCGCTTTCACCGGGCTTCCCGGCGGCATAAACACGTCTAAACCCAAATGAACGGTGCGGTCCTGAAAAAGATCACTGGTATACACCAGCCGGGCTTCGTCATAACGGCCGATCCCGATGGTTTCCCCGGCTTTTTCCCGCCACGCCTTCATTTTCCGGTGCATGAGTTCCGCCGGTGTTAAACCTTTTTCATTTCCCAGCCAGCGGCTTCCTATGCTGAGATCAAACACAGTCCGTCCGGCTTGGTTCAAGGGAGGAACGGTGATCGGGCCGATTTCCGAACTCCGCAACTTCAGCCATTCCTCAATTCGGCTTGTGCGGGGGCAGGGGGGATAGCCGCAGGCGGCGCGGAAGGAATACCATGCGAAATCCGGAGATATCCGCTGCATTCGCTCCAGGAGCTTCCATACCGGATTCTCAGAAACAGACAGATAGGTGTTTCCGGGGTGAAGGGTTTTTTGGTAAGCGGAAATACAGACGCTCATCAAAAGCCTCAGCTGGATCAGGTTATAAAGGACCTTCAATTCTTTTTCCTGAAACGGCCGGCGGGAATGATATCCCGCCGCCGCCCGGCAAGCCGCCGGCAATGGATTCCGTTTGTCCAGCATCACATAAGCGCAGACCACCGCCGCCTCCGCCAGTTTATACGTATAAATCATATCCCCGAAATCAATGATCCCCGCGACCCGCATATCTCCGAAGGATCCGGGCTCCCGGGAAGGAGGAGAAATGATAATATTGTGATCGTTACCGTCATTATGAATGAGCCCCATGGCCAGCCCGGCCTTTTCCAACCCGCCCTCCGACCGGATCCGGCGGCTGAATTGTTCCACCAGGCCGGCTTTTTTCTTGTCCGTGATATGCCTTTTGAATTCATCGATCACAGAAAAGGCGTTTTTTAAATCCCATATCAATTCTCTGCGTCCGGCCGGATGAGAAAAATCCGCCAGAGACCTTTCCATGTCCCCGAAAAACTCCCCCACCCGAAAAAGCAGGTCCGAAGAGTGGGGGTTGACCTCCGCCAAAACTTTCCCGGGGAGATAACTCACCAGCCTGACAAAATGAACCCGGCCTTCTTGATTTTCCAACGTTTCCATATCCCGGCCGGATACAGCCGGAATAAGCCGCGGACAGGAGCCGGCGGTCATTTTTTTATTCAAATGTTCCATCGCCTTGTTCTGAAGATCCAGGATGTCTTGTTTTTCTTCCGGATTGGCGATCTTCAGCACAAATTCGCCTTTGTTTTCTTCCTTCAGATAAAAATTCTGATCCCGCTCTGACGGAAGCGGCTCCGCCTCCGCTTCTAATCCGTATAAACACCGGGCGGCGGCCCCGGCCTCTTCCCGGCTGAATGAAGGCGCGCTTCCGGCTGTGGATTTAAAAACTCCGTTCTTCATGTGATTTCTCCTTATCTTTATATTTTTCACAAATAATGATTGGATGTAAATCGGGAATTGCGGCTCGTGATCCGCGAATGGGGAAGTAAAGACTTTGATTGACGGTTTTTTTTGACCATATCCCCGTAATATGATAATTTATATAATAATTTAGCCTGGATAATGAACGGGCCGGGATGGCCGCAGATGCGGGACGCAGGGCCTAAAGAGGAAGAAAAATCCGACAAAAAAAATTAAATAAAATTATTTCCACTATTCCGGGAACCTCCAGGGAAGAGCCTTGGAATTCCTTAAATATCGACCTCAGCGCGGTTCAATCCAATTTTCAATATCTCCGTTCGCGCATGCCCGGCGAAGCAGTGTTTTATTCAGTGCTGAAAGCGGATGCTTACGGCCACGGGCTCCGCGAGATCGCCCTGGCATTAACCCAGGCCGGCTGCCGCCGCTTTGCTGTGGAGTCCCCGCAGGAAGGAATCCGGCTGCGAAACGAAGGGATCTCCTCCGAAATCCTGCTCATGAATCCTATTCCTGATTGGATGGCGGAAATATGCGTTCAGAATGACTTAAGCGTCTCGGTCATTCACCGCTCCATTCTCACCCCCTTGGAAGAAGCCGCCCGGTCCATGGATAAAACCTGCCGGATTCATCTCAACGTCAATGTCGGACTTCACCGCATGGGTATCGCGCGGTCCAGGCTGCTGCAGGTGGCCCGGAAAGCCGAAAGAATGCCTCACTTGATTCTGCAGGGGATATTCGGGCAGCCCCGGACTCCGGATACCGCTCCACAGGCCTACCGGATGCTCAAAGACAGCTATCATCAGTTAATCCAGAAGAACATCCGGCCCCTCAGCCTTCATTTCGCCAACAGCGCCGCTTTCTTGACATGTCCCGAAACCGCCGCGGAAGGAGCCCGGCTGGGCATTCTTCTATACGGGGTGCTTCCCATGGAAATCTACAAAAAGAAATCATCGCCGCCTCCTTTGAAACCGGCCATGAGCCTGGATACGGAATTGGTGCAGATCCGCGATCTCCCCCGCGGCAGCCGGTTTGGTTACCATTCTCACAAAAAAACAGATAGGGATATGCGGATCGGGGTGATCCCGCTGGGCTATTATCACGGTCTCGACCGGAAAATGGCCCAAGGAGGATACGCACTGCTGCATGGGCGTAAAGCCTTTTTCCAAGGAAGCATTTCCATGAACGCCTCCACTCTCGACATAACCGGAATCCCCGGCGGGAAAATCGGAGACCGGGTCACCGTCATCGGAAAGCAGGGGAATCAAACCATAGACATCAATCAACTGGCAGTCCAGGCCGGGACTATAGCCGCTGAACTCATGATGCGGCTGGGAGGAAATTTAGTCAAAACATACAGGCTGTCGGAAGGGGCTCCCTCCTATGGAATGCATATTGACAAAGACCGCTTCGACGTCGATATCCTGTATTTACGCAGCGCCAAATCCCTTCCGGATTGGCTCAGCCTCTATGACATCGTTGGTTTTATCCAGCAGCAGATGGGAGAATTCAGCGAACCGAGAGATGCTGTGGATTACGCCATCGGCTATGCGCTGTCCGCAGTGCGGCCGGGAAAAGGATTCATTTTTCTCTGCGTATCCGGGAAACGTATCATAGGCGCTTCCGTGTGCGTTCAAACCGAAACCCACGGTTTTATCCCGAAAAACATTCTTTTGTATCTATGTGTTCACCCCGAATTCCGGGGGAAAGGATTGGGAAAAGGACTGCTGCGGGATACCCTGACCGCCGGGGGCGGCGACTGTAAAGTCCACATTCAACCCGGCAACCCCGCCGCCGGTTTTTTTGAAAAAATGGGATTTGAAAAAAAATATCTTGAATACCGTTTTTCAAAAGGAGACACTTGAATCATGAATAAACTCGAAAAGCAATATCAAAAAGATAACTTAACCTGGGACCAATGTGCTGAAATTTACGAACGGCAAATCGTCGGAGGACACCCCGACATCGCCGCTTTTGAAAATTTTGAAGAAGATTTTTTAGATAAAATGCTGCGGTTTCTCGGGAAAAGCCAGAAGCGCCCCCTTAAATTAATGGATCTCGGGTGCGGATCCGGACGGCTCCATCTGCGATACGCCGCCAAGACTATGAAACCTTCCCGCAGCGAAAAAAACGAGGCTCTGCAAAAATTCCGGTATAACCGCCCATTTCTCGCCTATGACGACATCCTGGCTGAATCATTATCCGAAGTCTGGGGAATTGATTTCTCCAAAAAAATGATCGAATTGGCCCGGAAAAAAATGAATGCGGCCGGTCTGGACAGAGGACTTTCCATAAAAACTCTTTTCAAGCAGGGATCCGCTTTCCAGCTGGAACCCCAGCCTAAACAATTTTTGCCGATTGCGGTCTGCCTGGTCAATTCCATCAGCGTGATGCAGGGTCCGGAAGGGGCGCAAAGTTTATTTAAAGCGATGCGGCGCGCCGTGGAACCGGCCGGCGGAATCGCCTTAATCGCCAATTATCAAAGTGAATTCGTTGAATCGCATGCTTTGGGTCAGTATGAATCGACTATGGACGTATCCGGCCAGCCTTGGTGGATGAAACCGGACACCTATGCCTCCGGCTATAAACTCATCCCCAAAAAATACAAACGTTCTTACTGCCGCAATCCCCGCCTGGCTGTGGATGTCTATGATGAAAAACAGCATCTGGTGGAAAAGGATTTTATCCTGGAAAGAGATCCGGAAAGAACCCGGCAGACCGTGGAAACCGGCCATATCCGCACACACACCAACTATCAATCCCATTGGTACAGTTATGCCCAGATGGAAGAATGGGCCCGTGAACATTGGGGAAAAAATATTTACCACTTTCCCACCGCAGATTTGGATATGATCAGGGCGGACGCGGCTCAGTTCACCATTCTGGATTCCGGAGATTGGCTTAAATCGCTTTTCCAGCGCTGGAAATTGACTTAATGCCCCATTCCTGGCTTCAATATCTTATCATCCTTCTGTATTTCATTTTCATCGTCGCTAAAGGTCTGCGCCGCTCCCGTGAGATAAAGGATACGGACGATTTTCTGGTCGCCGGGAGGCGGACCGGATGGTTTATATTGATGTGCACCATGGGAGCCACCGTCCTGGGGGGCGGCGCGTCGATCGGTGCTATCGGCCGGACTTATGAGTGGGGAATCCTCATGCTGGTTATTTCGACGGGATGGTATCTCCACTTTATTATTTCCGGACTTTTTGTGGCTCCGTATTTCCGCAAAGCCAGGCTGTATACCGTGGCCGGTTATTTCGGCCATCGATATGGAGAAAAAAGCCGGTTTTTGGCTTTTCTTCTTTCTCTCTTTTTTTCCGTCGGTATCCTGGGCGCTCAAATGGTGGCCTTTGGAAAAATCATCACCACCATGATACCGGAAATGTCCTATCTGGCCGCGGTCCTGGTTGGCGGAGGCATCGTGATTCTTTACAGCACCGCCGGGGGATTGCTGGCTGTGATTCACACGGATGTTTATCAGTTCATTATTCTTGTCGCCGGATTTTTTTTCACCGTCCTGCTTTGCGCTCCTGATCTTATCCGGGCCGGGGAAGCTGTCTCCCAAGCCGTGCCGGATTCGTTTTTCCAAATCGACGGCGGGATGGGGTGGCTTTTTCTGATTACCACTTTTTTGGCTTTTTTTCTGGGAGAAACGTTTGCCCCGGGATACGCCACCCGCTACTGCATCGGTAAAAATGTCAAGGAAACCAAAAAAGGAATCGTCGGCGCCGGGGTCTTCCTCGCCTTCACTTTCCCGGTCATCCTCTTTTTTATCGCTCTCTACAGCCGGCTTCACTTTCCTGCAATAGATCCGGAAATGGCCCTTCCCAAAACGATTATCCAATTGAATAATCCAGTCATCGGAGGGATTATTATTGCGGCCCTGATGTGCGCAGTGATGTCATCTGCGGATTCCATCCTCAATTCCGCCACCGCCATATTTGTCAAGGACCTCTATGAAAAATACCTTTCCAATTCCCGGATGATGCAGAAAAGGGGATTGATTATCGCCCGCTTCAGCTCGGTGGGGCTGGGATTGCTGGGCATTTCCATGGCTCTGGCGCTTCCGAATGTCATCGACCTTCTTTTATTGACCTATAACCTCTGGGCACCCGGAATCATCCTCCCTGTGCTGATTGGTGTTTTCTCCAGACGCCGTTCACAGCAGCATAACCTCTTGATCTTCAGCACGATGCTGCTGTCAACAACCGGGACGATTTTCTATATGGGCACAGCCTACGCTGAGGCGGTCCAGCCGAGTGTGTTCGGGGTGGTGATCTCTTGTGTCATCTATTTTGCCGGCCGGGTGCTTATGAAAATCATCCGGGCGGACCAGTCTTCCCCTGAATGAATTCTTTCCGGCGCTTGGCATTCAACCGGCAGATAATTCCATCCAGTTTCCGGCGCATCCGTGCGGCTGTTTTTTGATGCCGGGCCAGTAAATTGACGGCTTCTCCGGGATCTTCATCAAGGTCATATAACTCTTCAATGCCTTTATGAACTTTTTCGCAGCATTGGCACCATCCTGTATTATCGGGTGCGAATATATATTTAAAGCGGGACTCGCGGAGACTGATTTTCCTCTGGAAATAGGATTCTTCTGAAAAAACAAAATCCCGGATTCTTTTTTTCTCCCCCCGCATCAGCGGCAGCAGGCTGGATCCGTCAAATCCGAGATGTTCCGGGGGGATTTTCAGCCAATCGCAGAGAGTCGGGACCAAATCAATATGCTGGATAAATCCTTTTATCCTTCGGCCCGGCTTGAATCGGTCCGGAAAATGAAAAATCAGAGGGCAGTGGGTGGTGACATCATAAAGTCCATGGTGGTCGAAAAATATGTCATGTTCGATCAAGCTTTCACCGTGATTCGAGGTGATGATCAGCCAAGTGTTATTGAGCAGGTCTTCTTGTTCAAGAAAACTCATCAAACGGCCGATATGGAAATCCACATACGTTACCGCCCCCTTATAGGCATCCTGCAAATGATCTTCTAAATCAGTAGCCTTGTTTTCTCTCCGGGGACGAAAGGCGCGAGGGGCATGATAAGGAGTATGGGTGTCCCAGTAATGAAGGAAAAGAAAAAAAGGGGCTCCATTTCTTTTCCCGGCCAAATCCATGCCGAGGTCCGTTACAAATCCGGCGTCTTGAACACGGGCCTGTTTAAAGGCAAACCGAAAAGTTTTGGAAGTCCCGGACAGCCCTTTCCACACCGAACGCAAAGAAAAATTTCTTTTTTTTGAATAAAGCCGCAAAAGGCTGAAATTGGAGATCAAGTGTTTGATGTGGATAGAGGGAAGCTTGAATATATTATGAAAAACTTCAGCCGGAAGGGACTTTTCTTTTTCATACCCGTAGTCATCAAACCCCCGGGTGAACCAGCGGCCCATCCCATCCACCCCCATGGTCTGATAACCATTCTCTTTCAGTATTTGAGGGAGTGTTCTGACCCCCATGCCGTCGAATGTTTCCTGGTCCCGGGGTTCGGCCTTATCACCATGATGAATGATTCCATGGGTGCGGGGGTATCTTCCGGTTAGGATTGACGTCTGGCTTTGATCGGTGGTATTCCAAGTTGAAAAAACATCTTCGAATAAAATTCCGTTCCCGGCCGCCTTGTCGATATTGGGGCTTGCTCCTGCTTCACATCCGTAACAGCCTAAATTTCTGGCCCTAAGGGCATCAACGACAATTAAAACAATATTGGGATGATTCGCTGCTTCAGATGTCATCGATAAAAGATTTTAAAATCCGTCCCCGGGCGGGTCCCCGGAGCTTTCTCAGCGCTTTGGCTTCGATCTGCCGAATCCGCTCCCGCGTGACTTTAAACTGCTGGCCCACTTCTTCCAGAGTGTGTTCGTTTCCATCCCCCAGTCCAAAACGCAGCCTCAATACCTTGGCTTCTCTCTCCGTAACGGATTTCAAAGCTTCCTCGATTTTTTCCTGTAAAGTCCGGTTGACCACAGCATCAGGAGGAGAAGGCAGGATTGTATCTTCAATGAAATCCGCCAGCTGGCTGTCCTCATCCTCCCCGATAGGGGTCTCCAGGGATATGGGCGCTTGGGAGAGTTTTAATATTTTCCGCACTTTCCCCACCGGCAAATTCATATGCCTGGCCAGCTCTTCACTGCTGGGTTCCCTGCCGTATTCCTGCACGAATTTTTGCGATTGTTTGGTCAATTTATTGATGGTTTCGATCATATGGACAGGAATCCGGATGGTCCTCGCCTGGTCGCAGACAGCCCGGGTGATGGCCTGACGTATCCACCAGGTCGCATAAGTGGAAAACTTATATCCCCGCTGGTATTCGAACTTATTTACTGCTTTAATAAGGCCCGTGTTTCCCTCTTGGATCAAATCCAGAAAATGCAGCCCCCGGTTGACATATTTTTTGGCGATGGATACCACCAGCCTTAAATTGGCGGCCACCAATTCATCACGGGCCTGATCACCTATGGCTTTTTCCAGTTTGATCCGGTGCATGAGACGGCGCAGACGCTTGGATGAAAAACCGGTTTCTTTTTGAATACATCTCAAATCCCGTTCAATATCCGATATCATGTTCTTGAGCAGTGAGCGCGGCCGCTTCCTTACGGTTTTCGCCATCTTCTTTTTTAGTTGACGGCCTTCATTCTCCAGCAAATCCATTTCTTGACACCGCTGGTATAATTTTTCAAGAACCCGGCTGATATATTCCTCTTTTGGCTGCAGCTCCCGTAGGTGCTGATTTATTCGAACCAGCGGCCTGAATACATAACCCGCGGGCTTTTTCTTTTTCCGCCGCTGCTTGCGGCGCATCTCAAAAACCTGGAATTGGTCTTGAATTTCGAGAATTTTATTTCTTATTAAGGCGCATTTTTCTATGAAATCCGAATCCAGATTGCCGTTGTCATAATCAAAAATCCGCACTATGACCCTTGGATCTGTCTCGCTTTCTTTAAGCAGGCTGTCCAGCTCCGCCATGAAAAAATTAGTCAGCGACAGAAGCTTGAGGATGTTGTTATCACTTCTTTCGATTTGCCGGGCCAGAGCCATTTCCCCTTTACGGGTTAAAAGAGAAATGCTCCCCATTTCCTTAAGGTAAAGTTTGACCGGATCCGTCGTCCGTCCGATATTTTCAAGGAAAGGCTTTTTTAAATGACTGGGTTTGCGGGGTATTTCCCGGAAACGGTCGATTATACGTATATTATTGCCATTCAGGATTTGAAGGAAATGATTGAATTCTTGTCCTGAATCCGGTTCGTCTCCGAATAGATCATAAACTTCATCTCCGATTATGTATCCTTCAATCAATCCTTTGGAGATGATTTCTCCCCTTTTTTTTTCTTTTTGGGTGTTATCGGCCATTTTCTCCTAATCTGACCCATTCATTAAAAAATGACCCGGACAGGCGGATCTTGCCGCATCAGCGGCGATCCCGGCACGTGGATTAGCCAGGCAAAGAATAATGTCTGAATGATTTTTAATGCAGCACCTGTTGGCTTGGAATTATTTTATCCATAAAAAAACAAGGACGGCGATATCAACCGAAACCGCTGTAAAACATCGAAATCCATTATTGCACATTCCGGAGATTTTCGCAAATCAGACAGCTGAAAATTGATGTGTAAACTTCTTTACAGACGGAGGAAAAACAAGGTAAAATTATATACAGGGTGAATAAACAAAAAAAGAAAGCAGGGCGGATCATTGTCGTCTCCAACCGCCTGCCGGTGACAGTGGCGAAAAGAGGCGGCCGTCTGATTTTCCAGCAAAGCCAGGGGGGATTGGCCACCGGGCTCCGCTCTCTCCAAACTGAAAAAAAGGCTTTTTTTATCGGATGGCCGGGGTATGATCCTGTCAACAAGGAAGAACGCGAACACATGACCCGGCGTTTACGGGATGAATTCAATTGCCATCCTGTGTATCTGACTCAGCATGAAATCAACAAATATTATTACGGATTTTCCAACCGGACTCTATGGCCTCTTTTCCATTATTTTTCCTCCTACAGCACTTTCGATGAACCGGAATGGAAGGTTTACAAAAAAGTCAATCAGAAATTTTCGCAGGAAGTTTTGAGGGTCGCGGATGAGAATGATATCTTCTGGGTTCATGATTATCACTTGATGCTTCTTCCCCAGTTGATCCGGATTATGCTTCCCGAATCGTCTATCGGATTTTTTCTCCATATCCCTTTTCCCTCATCAGAAATCTTCCGCATCCTGCCCTGGCGCACGGATATCTTGGAAGGCTTAATGGGAGCGGATCTGCTGGGTTTTCATACCTATGAATACGCCCGCCACTTTTTGAGCAGCGTTCTGCGGCTGCTGGGGTATGAGCATGAATTCGGTTCCGTATCCGTAAACGGCCGGATTGTCCGGGTGGACAATTTCCCCATGGGAATCGACATCAAACACAACACAAAATTGC
Organism: Candidatus Aminicenantota bacterium; assembly: GCA_046483285.1. Lineage (GTDB taxonomy): Bacteria > Acidobacteriota > Aminicenantia > Aminicenantales > Aminicenantaceae > CAYRTV01. The sequence goes on from JAWODN010000121.1 coordinate 61,411, forward strand.
TTTCTGACCCGGAAGTCAAAAAAGAAATCTCTCAATGCCGCCATAGATTGGGAACGAAAAACAATAAAATTATTTTATCCGTAGACCGCCTGGATTACACCAAAGGCATTCCCCAGCGCCTGGCGGGTTTTGAAGCGTTCCTCGCCAAAAACAAGGCCTGGCATAATAAAATCACTTACCTGATGCTATGCGTTCCTTCCCGCACTAAAGTGGATCAATACGCTCTCCTGAAGGAAGAGGTGGACCGGATGGTAGGAAGAATCAACGGGCGTTTCGGAAGCGCCAGCTGGCAGCCGGTCCATTATCTGTACCGGTCGCTTCCTTTTAAAAAACTTCTCCCCCTCTATGCCGTCGGCGACATCGCCCTGGTCACTCCGGTACGGGACGGCATGAACCTGGTGGCCAAGGAATATGTGGCCGCTAAAACCGACAACAAGGGAGTTTTGATTCTGAGCGGAACCGCCGGCGCCTCGGATGAATTGGGAGAGGCCCTGACTGTGAACGTGCACAGCGAAAATGAAATCGCCTCCGCCATCACTCGAGCTTTGACAATGCCGGAAAAAGAAAAGGCCCAGCGGATAAAAAACATGCGTAACCGGATCATGGAATACGACATTCACCGCTGGACCGAGTCATTTGTATCCAGTATTGAAAAAAGCCGCGATATACGAAAGCGGCTGGAATTCAGAAAGCTGAGCCGGAAATGGCAGGATGAACTTTTAAAAGATTACAGCGGATCTAAACAGCGCCTGTTGCTTCTTGATTATGACGGCACCCTGATTTCTTTCACCGGCCGGCCGGAAGAAGCCAGGCCGGACACCGAACTGAAGCGTCTTCTTCTGGCCCTCGCCAAGGACAAAAAAAACCACCTGGTTATAGTCAGCGGACGAGACCGGGATTCCCTGGAGCAATGGCTCGGTAAGATTCCCGGATCTCTGGTCGCCGAACACGGCGCCTGGGTGAAATCCAAGGGCCGCGAAAAATGGAAAAGTTATGATTCTGAATCGGAGGACTGGAAAAACCGTATCCGGCCTATTTTAAAAAACTATGAATTCCGGGTCCCCGGATCGTTTGTGGAAGAAAAAGAGACGGCTCTGGCTTGGCATTACCGTAAAGCCAATCCGGATCTGGGGGAAATCCGGTCCTGCGAATTGTTCGATAACTTGAATGAATTTCTAGCCAACACCAGCTTGCAGCTTTTCCATGGAAACAAAGTGATCGAAGTCAGGGTAGGCGGCGTCAATAAGAGTATTGCGGCGGCCGCTTTTCTTGAAAAAAACGACTGGGATTTCATCCTGGCCGTTGGAGACGACTGGACCGACGAAGACATTTTTAAGATTCTTCCTAAATCCGCGTATTCGATTAAAATCGGTTACGGCCCCACCCAAGCCAAATTTTACTTGGAGTCCCCTCACTCCACCCGGAAGCTTCTCCGGGAATTGAGCAAAGCCTGAACCACGACCCTCCTTATCAGGAGAGGGAATGGACAAGCAGCCCGCTCCGCAGCTTAGGTTCAAACCAAGTGGATTTGGGAGGCATGACCTTGCCGGCGTCGGCTATCCGCATTAGCTCCTGGATGGAGGGAGGATAAACGGCAAAAGCCACCTGGTATTTTCCGCCGTCCACCACCCGCTTCAATTCTTCCAGGCCCCGGATTCCTCCCACAAAATCAATATTTTCACTGGTCCGGGGGTTTTCGATTCCGAAAAACGGAGAAAGCAGATTCTCCTGAAGATAGGAAATATCCAGGCTTTTCACAGGATCGTCTTTCATCCTTTTTTCCGGTTTTGCGGTCAGCTTGTACCACTCCCCGTCCAGATACATGCTGAATTCCCCTTTCTTCGCCGGCTTATAAGGAATTTTTCCGGCCTTTTCCACGGTGAAATTTTCTTCCAGCGCCGCGACCAATTCCTCCCGGGAATGTCCGTTGAGGTTTTTAAGAACCCGGTTATAATCCAGGATCCGGAGCTGGGCATCAGGAAACAGCACAGCCAGAAAATAATTGTATTCTTCCTCCCCGGTATGATTGGGATCGGCCTTGCGCCGCATATTCGCCACCTTGGCGGCCGAGGCGGAGCGATGGTGGCCGTCGGCCACGTAAAGAGCATCCATTCCACCAAACTCCGCAATAATCTTTTCCGCGATGTCATCTTCGACAATCCATACCGTATGCTGAATGCCGTCTGAAGCGGTGAAATCATAGAGGGGATCATTTTTCACATTCTGTTCGACCAACCGGTTGACGCTGTCCAACTGGCGGTATGTCAGAAAAATGGGACCGGCGTTGACATTGGTGACATCCACATGTTTAATCCGGTCCGCTTCTTTTTTCGGCCGGGTGTGCTCATGTTTTTTGATCACGTCGTTGTCGTAGTCATCCACTGAAACACATCCCACAATCCCGTACTGTTCCCGGCCGTCCATAACCTGCCGGTAGATGTAGAGGCAGGGACGCTCTTCCTGAATCAGTATCCCGCGGTTGATAAATCCGTCCAGGTTTTCCCGGGCTTTGTCATAGACTTCTTGGGAATACAGGTCCGTGCCCGCCGGCAAGTCCACTTCCGGCTTGACCACATGCAGAAAGGAATACTCATTGCCCTTAACCAGTTCACGGGCTTCATCACTGTCCAAGACATCATAGGGATAAGACGCCACTTTATCTTCCAGGCCTTTTTTCGGTCGGATCGCTTTAAATTTTCTTAATACCGCCATAACTATCTCCTTTCATATATCTGGCCTCTCCCTCAGCCTGGCCTATTACTTAGCCTGATCTATTCATAAAAAAATTGCGATGTTTTTGCAATCTCTTTCTTGTCAGCGATAAGCATGGTTTTTAATGAAAGATCAAATGGAACGTTTTTCATTTTTTTAATTGTTATTTTAATCGCAATTTTTTTACCCTTCGGGACGACATGCCGCTTTGTCATTGCGAGGCTTGCGCCAGCAAGCCGTAGCAATCCCTTTCTGCCTCGTGAAAGCGGAACCCACCGCCCATACGAGGCAGTCAGAGATCCCTCGTCGCTCCGCTCCTCGGGACGACATTGAATTAAAAAATTGTCGTCGTCTGCGGCAATCTCGGCCCGTGAATACTTCAGGTTAGTGTAGAGAATGGGTTTTTTTTTGTCAAATCACAGCAGCCGCTGCCCGGCTGCGCCTCAGGCTAACTCTTTTTCCGGGTAAAAAACCGTTTCAGTTTTTCAGATAGTCCTTTTTTTTGATCTCCGTCTTCGATAATGAGTTTTCCTGTGGTGGTTCGAAAATAAGAATCTTCTTCCCGGCGAGGCGGCATATGAAGCACGGTTTGATCATATTTTTTTCGTTTCTGGGGAACTCCGAGCACGCTGTAGGCTTGCTCTATTTTTTCAAGAACATCTTCCCGCTCAGCGTCTTTGATGAGACTGTAGAGGGCCATGGAACTGCGGCTGTATGCCTGCTTGCAGATCTGGTAAGCCCGGTGGATTTCCTCCTGGGATGCGCTTCTGGAAACGTCCATAATTTCATAATAGTTCATGTCTTCAATTTTTTTAAATTTCATTTGTTTTTTCATACCTCAGGCCTGACATCGAAGCCCGCTTTTCATTCAGGGGGGATACCCTGGATTTTCTTTATCTGTTTTGACCATTTTTTCCGCGATATTTTTAAAAGAAATCCCTGCCGGGGTATTTTGAAATTGATGGATAAAAGGGATCATCTTTTTTACGCTGAGATGAATTTTCTCATCGAAGGGGATGGCTCCTATATAATTAATATTGATAACCAGGTGTTTTTGCACCACCTTGGTGATCGATTCTCCCAGATAATAATCTCTTTCATCCCGGGCCTTATTGATGACCAGGCGCGGCTGAAAACGGGTCAAAGCCCGGTATAAAAGATCGGCATAATGTTGATCATGAGAGATGATTTCCTCCAAAAAGCTGTAAATGGATTTGGAATTGTTTTTGACTTGAGAAGATGCTTTTTTAAAAAGATCCTGGATATTGTAATGTCTGCTGTACAGATTGAGAATACGCATTATGCAGGATTTAAGAAAATAATAGGAGTTTTCTATTGAAGTGGGTTCCGGATTGATCACCAATATGCCGGGGTTGGACAAAAGGAAAAAATCAACACAATTATATGAAGAACCGGTCCCAATATCCATGACCACACGCTTGGTATTAAAAGTTTTGATATGCCGCATCAATTTAAGCTTTTTATAGTAGTTTAAGTTGGATGTGAACAGAAGATCATCTGTTCCTTTTATCAAACGGAGGTTATCAAAAGGAGTGGGGACGAGAGTTTCTTTGAGAGCCGGGACTTCGTTGGAAATAAAATGACCGAGATCAGTCCGGGCTTTTTTTAAACCGAAAAAAGTATGAAGATTGGGGCCGCCGAGGTCGGCGTCGATCAAGACCACGTCTTCCCCCATTTGAGCCAGCAATAAACCAAGATTGGCGGTGAAAAAACTTTTTCCTGTTCCTCCTTTCCCTCCGCCGACAGCCCAAATGGTTTTCTGAGAGCCGGAATGGAAGGATAAAACCGGAATTTTTCCCATGGGTATGCGTTTCTATAATTATTTCCGCTTTCACGCGAAGTTAAAACATTTTATCATGATTATCTTCATTAAACCAGCCGTTCGGATCAACTGGGCGGGGTTGCCGCAGATGCCAAGTCAGGCTGGAAATATGTTCTTTTTTAATCAATCCATTGTATTTATATCTGATTTTTGGTATTTTATTTATCCGGACTTCACGTGACACAAAATTGATTCATGTCTGCTTTCAAGATGACAAGTTTTGTCATTTTTTATATGAATTCATCATGAGCATAACACACCACGAAGGATGAAAATGATTTCAATGTCATTTCCGGACCGGAGCCCTTTTGAGTCTGTCATTCCGGGGCACGCCGTGCCTTTGAGTGTGTCATCCCGCGGTGCGAAGCACCGAGGGATTCCTTACTGCTTCGTCTTGGCGGTGGATTCCGCTTTCACGAGGCAGGAAGGGATTGCCACGCGGCCTCCGGCCGCTCGCAATGACAAAGCGGCGGGAAGGGATGGCCACGGCTTGCTGACGCAAGCCTCGCAATGACAAGGGGGGCAGAAAGGGATAACCGCACGGCCTCCGGCCGCTCGCCATGACATGCTGTGTGTCATTCCGGGGCACGCCGTGCCTTTGAGTGTGTCATCCCGCGGTGCGAAGCGATGAGGGATCTGTGAGTGCTTTCGCCAGGCCGTATGGAGAATGGGTTGCCAATTCGAAGCAGTCCGGGATCCTTCGCTCCGCTCAGGATGACATTAAATTAATGAAAGGTCGTCACTTCACTGCGACGAGCCGCAACCCGGCAGATGCAGTGAGATCCGGCCCGCCCGAAGGGTAAAAAAATGGCGATTATAATGAAATACCGGCAAGGAAAAACGCGATGTATGTGCTTCTTATAAAAATGATGAATATCGGTGTTAATGAAAGATTGGCAAAAACATCGCCATTTTTTTATGAATAGGCCAGGTAAGGAGAAAGAATTCGTTGAGAGAATATAAAAATGAGGAAAGCAAATTCCGGTTTGTCACTTTAGCCTCCCTGCGGGCCAAACAGCTGCTTAGAGGGGCTAAACCCAAGGTGAAAATGCGAAGCAGGAACTTGATCAGATTGGCTCAGGAAGAGATAGAGCGGGGACTTATTGATTACCGGGTTTTGGAGCAGGAAAAAGAAGACCAGGAACCGAAAGGAGAGGCGGTGGAAGCGGCGGAGCCGTCATCTTCTGTGAATGAAACGGAAGCGGAAGGAAGTCCTGAAGAGCGGGAAGATGAATCCAAGGAGAAATAGTACTTTTTCTTCACCCGTCAGTCTTTTTGACGGCGGAAAAGGGTTATATAATCCTCTTTGATGAATTCTTTACGGGAAAATCCAAGCGAACGGGCAAACTGAACAATATCGCTCTGGGGGCCTTCCAGTTCGATGAAATGGCCTATGCGGGTTTCGTCCAGGCATATTTTGATCCGTTTTTTTTTATAAACCGTGCGATGCTTGCGGTATTCAAAAGCCGGTTTCATCCCCAGCGATTTTAAAATTTTCTTTATTTCTTTGCTGTTTTTTACCTCGGTTTCGAATTCGTTCCTGATTTTGAACTGCCTGGATTTCTGCGGCGCTTCTTTGAAGGTCAGAAACGACTTTTTATTTATGCGGCGCAGTCTCAGGGCCTGGTTCTTATGGAACAGCTCATTTTGTGAAAAATCATACAAAATATTTTCTTCATAACACCGGGGATGGATGCATTCCGCTCCCAATGATTTTAAACGGTTATGGTAAGGTTCTATCTGGTCAACTTTAATTTTGACTTCTGTTTCCAGCACGGATCGTTTTCTTTTCGTTTCCGGGTTATTTTTTCCGGCTGAGGATATAAGGGGGGATGAGGGATAAGCTGTTCTGATAGTTGGATTCCGGAAATTCGGCGATGATTTCCTCTGCTTTTCGGGCGTAATGCCGGGCTTTGCTTAAAGTGTAATCCAATGCTCCATTGGACTTGACCATGTTGATGATTTTGGCTTGGGATTCTTTTTCTAAATTTTCTTTTCTGAAAATTTTCAAAAGAAGATCCCGGTTTTCAGTCCCATCATGATTCATGGTGTATATAAGGGGTAAAGTGATGCGTCCTTCTTTCATGTCGGATAATACCGGTTTTCCCATTACCTTTTCGTCTCCGGTGTAATCCAGCAAATCATCGATGATTTGAAAAGACAATCCCACGTTGGTGCCGAATTCAGATATAAGATCCAGGTTCTTGGGAGACGTCTTTCCCAAAAGACCGCCGATCCGGCAGGATGCGGAAAAGAGGGAAGCTGTTTTTTTATTAAGGATATCCAGGTACTCGCTTTCTTCTATTCTCAAATTCCCGCTTATATAATACTCCTGCATTTCTCCTTCGATCATCTGGGTGGTTATATCCAATATAGTTTGGGTGATATCATGATACCCGGTAGCCAGCGAATGTCCTATTGTTTTTATGTACAGGAAATCTCCAAGTAATACTGTTATATTGGGACCCCAGCGGGCATGAACTGTTTCCTTTCCCCGTCGCCGGTCGGAATTATCGATGATATCGTCATGAATGAGACTGGCGGAATGAATCGTTTCAACCAAAGCTCCCATAAGGATATGATCCTCTCCCTGATAATTGAAAAGATTGGCGCAGAGAAGCAGAAGTGCGGGACGCATGCGCTTTCCGGATTTTTTGAAAATATAGTTTCCGATTTCGGAAATCAATGGATTGGGATGCCGGCAGAAGCTCTTCAGTTCATGTTCAATTTTTTGTAAATCATTATTGACATCGGCATAAACATCTTGTAAAGCCGGATTTTTTTTAATTTCCTGTTTGATCCTTCTGCCCGGCTTATTTGTCATGTTTTATCCTCTGGGGAAATTAAAATGTGGATGTATATTATCATCATAATCCCGGAATTTCAAATCCAAAGCAGGCTTGAAAATTATTTGTGGTGTGTTCTGCAATACGGGAATAATCCTGCTTGCGCAGTCCGGCCAGGAATTGGGCTGTTTTTTTAATAAAAACAGGTTTATTCCTTTTAACCTTTCCCCGGTAGGGAACGGGGGCAAGATAGGGAGAATCCGTTTCCACCAGGATGCGGTCACCAGGAATAAATTTGGCCGTTTCCCGAATTCCGTCCGCTTTAGGAAAGGTCAGGATTCCCGAAAAAGAGATATAAAAGCCCCGGTCGAGCATTTTCCAGGCGAAACCGGTGCTCTCTGTAAAACAATGCAGAACACCCCCTCTTGTGAATTTAACGCTGTCAATGGCTTCTAAAACCCGGGATGAAGCCTCCCGGCTGTGGATGATAACGGGAAGTTTGAGTGATTCCGCCAGTTCGAGCTGCGAGCGAAAAACCGAAACCTGCTTTTCCTCCGGAGAATAAGAGTAGAAAAAATCCAATCCTATTTCTCCCACCGCCTTTATTTTTCTGCGGGAGGCGAGGCGTCGTATTCTATTTTCACTTGAATCGGAGTAGCCTTCAGCTTTATGGGGATGGACTCCGGCGGCTGCGGCGATGCGGTCATGTTTTCGAAGCATCTTCAAAGTGATATTGATGTTGTCGGCATCCGAGGCTTCAGCCGGGCAGAGGACAGTCGCGATATTCTGCCGGAAAGCTTCTTGGATAACCTCATCCCGGTCCTTATCAAATTCGCTCATATTGAGATGGGCATGGGAATCCACCAAGATCATGGTTTGTCCCCTCACTGTTTGATTGCCTGGAAATGGAGACGGCATGTCTTCCCGCGGCCCCAGAAGATAAAAAAGAAAAGGCCCGCTGGAGATACGCGGGCCCTGGTGTTCTGTTTAAATAAGGAAAACTTATAATTTTTCACGCAGCAAGCGAAGAGGTATGGGGCCGTGACTCAATACGTCCATCAGGAATTCCTTGCGGTCAAAAGCCTCTCCTTTTTCTGCTTTGTAATCTTCTTCCATTGTCCGAAGTTCTTGAATTCCCACATAGGTGTAAATCGCTTTGCCCGGATTGAGAATGATATCTTCCCAAGTCCGTTCAGCTTCAGCTTCGGTTTGAAAACCGGACCGGGTGGCATAAGCCTGAGCTTGTTCTTTGGTCATTCCCCCTTGGTGGATATTGAGCTCCAGGTTGAAGTCGATAACGGCTTTGAGCTGAATTTTCAACTGGGTAAGGCGAAGACGGAGGTCGAAATTGCCGAATCCGGAAGTCACCATGGCTTCTTCCAGGAGGACCGGCCATCCCATGAGAAGAGGCTGGTTGGGATAAAGCTTGCGGATGAGTGCGGCGTCTTTGAAAGTCACGGCTGTGGGAACAAATGAACCGGGAAAAATGTTTCTTGCGGTGAAAAACGGTATATACATGTTGTTGTACTCATTGAGAAAAGATTGGGATTGTTCTTCAGTCCACTTATCAAGGGAGGCGATTTGCATCTGGTAGTTTGGTGTTTCCCCATACAAAGGTGGTGTGATCAGGCGGGTCAGCGAGGGGCCTTGATGAAACTCAGGCATTTCCACGATATCCAGTTTTGCTTCAGGGATATCGATAAGCCGGCTTGTTTCAAAAAAATCTTTTATGGATTCCCGTGCTTGTCTAAAAGCGCTGATCCATTCGGTTTTTTCGGGTTGGTCGGCTTGGATCTTTTCCAGAACGCCGGTGATCACCATTCTCCGGACCTGGTCCTCTCCTTTCTGTGTTGTCAATCTTTCCAGGTTGATATCCGGATACATGATCCGGTAAAAAGGGATGCAGACAAGGAACATTTCCCTGGTGATGTTGCTTTGGTCCGCCTGGGCTTGTGCCACTAACTGCTCCAGGGTGGTAAAGCTTTGCATCGTGGCGCGCAGCAGCCTGAGGTGGGCGGTGCCCAAGCGGAAAGTTCCTGTGGAATTAACAAGCAGATCCTCGGTGAGGAATGTCTGATATTTCTGCAGCTCCGGTGTAAGGTCATTCAATTTGCTTTGGAGGTTGTTTCTTTCACTGGCGGGGGCTTGTTCAATGAGCCCGGGCATTTCGTTTATATAAAAATCCATAATCACAGGGAACTGCTTAATTGCGGTTTCCGTCATAAGCTCGGGCGGTTCCTTCAGATTATCCATGGCTTGTTTGATCAAGTTGGGAAGACGATTCAGCCGACTGACCGCGTTTTTAGCGCGGTCTTCAGGATTTCCGAAATCGCCGGTCATTAAGCTGCGGACGCTGTGATAGAGAATATGATTGTAGAAGAGGGGATCATATTCCCAGGGGAGCAGGTTTTCATGCTTCATGAGCTCCAGTTCCAATCCATCCACAATCATGGCATGGTCGATTTGAAATTCGGGGCTCAGCTGGGTTTGATCGATATCGGCCACGAATTTTTGGTTGAATTTGTCGAGTTCATCATGGCGCCTCTCGATAATTCTTGAACGCATATCTTCCAAATCAGAATCAAATTCGTGGTATCCTTCCAGAGTGGCCTGGGTGGGATAGAATTTCCACATGGCTTCGAGATAGTCGTCGATGATGTCTAGAAACTTCTGGTCTTCTTTGCTTTGCTGTGAGAGCACGGTGCCGGTGCTCATCAAAACGAGTGCCAGGATACAGAAACTGATGATAATTTTCCTCATTGTAACCTCCTTACTTAGCCTGACTTATTCATAAAAAAATTGTGATTTTTTTGCAAATTTTTCATTGGCTATAAGATGCACCATTTCCATGCAAAGTACAAGCCAATCATTTTTCTTTGCCGGTATTTTATTTTAATCACAATTTTTTTACCCTTTGGGCGAGCCGAATCTCACCGCATCTGCTTTGTTGCAGGGCATTCGCGGTGAAGGACCACAGCGTCATGCCCTGCGCCTCGCATCTGCGGTAATCCCGGCCCGTGAATACGCCAAGTTAGATGCTTTACCTTAATGCTTGCGCTTAAATTTATTTTAAACGAAATAAATCCTATCATAGATTTGTGCTTAAAGGCAATGTTTTTGCCTCATTATTGTCACCATTGGAGCCACGCAGAAGCCCAGGTGAATCCGGACCCGAAAGCCGTGAGCATGATATTGTCGCCTCTTTTTATCCGTCCGCTTTTGACCGCTTCATCCATAGCGATGGGAATGGACGCGGCGGTGGTGTTTCCGTAGCGGTCAATGTTTCGTATAACTTTTTCAACAGGGATTCCTAATCTTTTTGCCACGGCGAGGCTGATCCGGTCGTTGGCTTGATGAGGGATAAGATGATCAATGTCTTCGATCACGCCGCCGTTATGTTTAAGTGCGGCCCAAACCGCTTCCGGCATTTTTTCAGCGGCATTCACGAAGACATGCCGTCCGTTCATTTTGGGATAGCACCGTTTGGAATCGATCATTTCATAGCTGAAGGTCGGCTTTTCTTTAGGACTGGGGGCTTCCATCCATAATTCTTTCACAAAGCGGCCGTCGCTGAAAAGATGAGTGGATTTGATTCCCCGGTTATCATCCTCAGTTGGTTCGAGAATGACGGCTCCGGCTCCGTCGCCGAAAAGAACCGCCATGTCGCGGCCCTCTTCCGAATAGTCGAGATTGGTGGACTGCACTTCAGCTGCGACCAGCAGTATTTTTTGACAGGCTCCGGTCCGGATATATTGATCTGCGACGGATAAAGCATAAATAAAACCGCTGCACTGGTTCCGGACATCCAGAGCCCCTACGGTTGTTATTCCCAGTTTGGCCTGGACCAAAACGCCGATTCCAGGAAAATAATGATCCGGGGATAAGGTGGCGGCAATGATAAAGTCGATTTCCGACTTGTCGATCCCTGCATTTTTGATCGCTTCCTCTGCGGCCCGAACAGCCAGGTCAGATGAGCCGGTACCCGTTTCCACATGATGCCTTTTGTGGATTCCTGACCGCTGGCGGATCCATTCGTCGGATGTGTTCATATGTTTTTCCAGGTCAAAATTGGTCACGGTTTTTGAGGGAACGTGATGCCCGATTCCGCTGATGTATGTTCGTGGACTCATTTTGTCCGACCTATCTTATTATTAGTTCGAAAATAACAAAAACAGTCCATTTCGTTTATCTGGTTTATCTGGTCTGAAGAGGGCGAGAAAAGCGAGAAAGGCGGGACGTGCGAGAAAAGAAGAAGGCCTCTGAAAAAATCAAACATGAACATTTTCATTTGTCGCGGGTGGCGAAACCGCCATGAATAATGACTTAGAAAATCGTTTCTTTGCTGCCATGGCAGCAAAGAAGACTTAGATAGACTCAGATGGACCAGATAAACTAAAAGAACGCAATAAACGCAACGAACGCAACCGCAGTGAGCATAACAAGGCACTCTAAGATTCCCGTCGCTCCGCTCCGGGATTGACATTGGGATCATTTTCATGGTTCGTGGTGTGCTTACACACATGGTGAATTCATAAAAAAATGGCGATATTTTTGCCATTTTTTTCTCATCAAGAAAACACATTACGTTTTTCCTTGCCGCAGCTTCCTCATCTGCGGCAGCTTCGGCCCGTGGGTGATTCAAGTTTGTTGCGCTTAATCATAATAAAACGGGAGAAAAAAATAAAGAAAAAGTGATATTTTTGCTGAATTGAATTTTTCAGGGTTTTTTCCTACAATATTCCGGGTGGTGAGCGGTCCACAGGGCGGGCCGTTGAACAGGCCAGGCTGATAAATTTATGAGAAAACTACGGATATTTATTTTTCTGTTATCAATCATATTCCTGGCAGAAAATCCGTATGCGGACAAATACGATGTGCTGAGTGTGGAGGCTTCTGTTTCCCCTTTGCGGCTTGCCCGGGGGCAAGAAGGAACCATCAAGCTGGCTTTTAAGCTCAAAGAAGGGATCACCATCAGCTCTCAACCGTCTTTTATCATTGAAATCGATTATTCAGAGGGACTGGTCTTTTCGAAGGATTTTTTCACCGCTTCGGATTTGGAAATCAGCATTGTGGAAGAAAACGGCAAAGAACATCTTGACTTAAGTCAACCGGTCGAAATTCCATTTGCGGTCAGCATGGAGGCGGAAAGGGGCAATAAAAAGCTGGAAGGGCAGGTCAAATTTTTCGCGTGTCATCAGGAGGAAGAATGGTGCCTGAAGGATAAAACCCCGTTTTCAGCCCATTACTACACCTCCAACCGCGTCGCCCAACACACCACGAACAATAAAAATCACTTCTGAACTGCGGCCATGGCGGCGGGCGATGGATCGCCGCCCCCGACAAATGAAAATGTTCATGTTTGATTTTTTCAGAGGCCTTCTGCTTTTCTCGCACGTCTCGCCTTTCTCGCCCTCTTCAAACAAGACAGACCAGACAGACCAGATAAACCTGTCATTCCCGGAGTGGAGCACTTTCGAGTGTGTCATTCCGAGGCACGCCGTGCCTCGGAATCCCTGACTGCCTGGTATGGGCGGTGGGTTCCGCTTTCACGAGGCAGGAAGGGATTGCCACGGCTTGCTGGCGCAAGCCTCGCAATGACAAAGGGGCATGTTGTCCCAGGGAGCGGAGCGGCGGGAATCTTAGAGTGCCTCGGCTAATGAGTCGGAACCGGCTTATCAGACGAAGCCGTCTAAGATCCTCACGTCGCTTCGCTCCTCAGGACCCCGCCCGAAGGGCAAAAAAATTGCGATTACAATGAAATGCCGGCAAGGAAAAACGTGACGTTTGTACTTTTAATAAAAAGGATGAATATCGGTGTTAATAAGAGATTGACAAAAACATCGCAATTTTTTTATGAATAGCCAGGATAAGGTATAGGTCGGGTCACAGCCAACCTCGTTGTTTATACCATTCTGCTGTTTCCAAAACAGCTTCTTCTAAAGTGTAATCCGGCCGGAAAAACAGTTTGCTTCGGGTGGCTTGCGTATTCGCCACCCAGCCTTCCTGCCGCATTTCTTTGATTTTCTGCCGGTTTATGATGTTGGTGCTGCCGGTCATCCGGGAAATCGCTTCGGAAAAAAACGCAACCGTGTATACCAGGGGCAGAGGGATTTTTAAGGTCAAAGATTTTTTTCCCAACGCTTTGGCCGCAGCCCGGCCGAAATCATCCCAGGAATAAGGCTGGGGGTCGGCGATATGAAATATATCTCCGCTTTCAAGCCTTGTCTCCAATCCCAGTAAAAAAGCTTTGATAAGATCTTTGACATAACACATGCTCATCAATCTCGAATGAGAATCAAAAGAAGGAAGAATCCCGGCCTTGATGAATTTAAAGTAGGACAGAAAATCTTTGTCCCGGGGACCGAAAACCGGACCGACCCGGTACGTGTAAACCGGGAAATGACTTTGGAATTTCAAGGCTTCCTTCTCACCGGCGAGCTTGCTTTCTCCGTAAGGATTGACCGGATGGGGAGGGTCTTCTTCTTTAACCGGCTTGTTTTTACGGCTGGGGCCGGCGGCGGCCAGACTGCTCAAATAAAAAACCCCCTTGGGGCGGATTCCCTGTCTGATCAGAGAGCGGAAAAGACTTGCTGTTCCTTCCTGGTTTACTGTATAATAATCAGCCGGCTTATGGGCCTTGGTTGAGCCGGCGAAGTGAAATACGTAATCCAATTCCTTAGCAGGAAAAGAAGGCGGAGAGTTAAGGGTTCCCTGTAAAAAATGGATTTTTTTCCCCTGCAGCCATTTAAGGTTATGAGGATCCCGGATCAAGGCGAAGACTTCCGCATTTTCACGCTGGATAAGCGAATCGATGAGATGACTTCCGATAAAGCCTGTTCCTCCGGTCACAAAGAATTTCATTGTGATGATTGTAAAACAACCCAAAAACCGGGTCAATGGATTTCGGGTGTTCATTGCAACGATATGTCTGTTTTCCAAGTAATACCTCAGACAGACCTGATTGATTCACGGATCGAAATTTCGGCTGATGCGAAGCGCCCGGTAACACAACAAAAAAATGACAATGACTTTTCAACGGCAGCCAGCCATCGCCCGATCTCATGGTTGTAAGAAAACGGTTTTTTTAATAACCGGCCGGGCTGAGTCGAAATAAGCCAGGCTGAATCATATTTGAAGGAGAGGAGGACACTTTGGGTCTATTTGATAAATGTTATGAGTTCACCCGGGCTGAAGAAGCTCAAAAAATGGGAATATATCCCTATTTCACCCCCATCGAAGCTGTTAACGGCAATAAAGTCAAGACAAAAGGCAAGGAAATGATCATGGTCGGTTCCAACAATTACCTGGGACTGCTTGATGATCCCGGTGTGATGCAAGCGGCCAAGGCCGCCATCGACCGGTATGGTGTTGCGACATGCGGATCCAGATTTCTCAACGGAACCCTGGATATACATGTTGAATTGGATGACAGGCTGGCGGCTTTTATGCAGAAAGAAGCGGCTTTAACGTTCAGCACGGGATTCCAAACCAACCAGGGGATCATTTCCACTCTGGTCGGTCATGGGGAATCGGTGATCACGGATAAAATGGACCATGCCAGTATTATCGATGCCTGCCGGCTGTCAAGAGGTGAGGTCCACACATTCAAGCATAATGACATGTCTGATCTCCAAAAGATCCTTTCTTCTTTGGGAAAAGATAAGGGCAAATTGATTGTGGTGGACGGCGTTTTCAGTATGGAGGGGGATTTGTCCAACCTCCCGGAAATTATAAGTTTAGCCCAAAAATATAATTCCCGGGTTATGGTGGACGATGCCCACGGAATCGGAGTCATGGGGGAAAACGGGAGAGGGACAGTGGAGCATTTCGGGGTGGAAGATGATGTGGACCTGGTTATGGGGACCTTCAGCAAATCCTTTGCGTCTCTGGGCGGTTTTGTCGCCGGAGAGAAAAAAGTTATTTCTTTTATCAAGCATCATGCCCGGGCTCTGATTTTCAGCGCCAGCATCACCCCTGCATCCGTGGCCGCGGCTTTGGCGACTCTGGATATCATTGAAAAGCAGCCGGAAAGGCGGAAGCGGCTGTGGGATGTCACCAAAAAAATGAAGAACGGCTTGGAAGGCATGGGTTATGATACCGGCCCCACCGAAACTCCCATCATTCCTGTGTTTATCCGGGACGACAAGAGAGCTTTTATGCTTTGGAAAATGCTCAGAGAGTGCGGAATATTCACCAATCCCATTATATATCCGGCGGTCCCCCCTGGAGAAGCTTTGATTCGAACCAGCTATTCCGCCAATCATTCCGATGAAGAATTGGATGCGGTTTTGGCGGCCTTTGAAAGCTCCGGCCGGACCCTCGGTCTGATATAAAACGCTGCCGAATCCGCAACAATGATAACGGTAAGACCGGCGGGATCAAGCCGGAACATGGAGGAAGAATGAAAAATTTCAAATGGATATACTTGATTTTAATTATCTTGATGACGGCGCCCGTCTTATGGCCCCAGGATACCGGCCCGCCCACCCTTTCCGCTGAAAAACTGGAAGCGGGCATGACCGGGAAGGGGAGGACGGTGTTTAAAGGCAATCGAATTGAAGAATTTGATGTGGAAATATTGGGAGTTCTGAGAAATGAAGCCGGAATCGGAGCGAAACGCAGCTTGATTCTGGCCCGGTTGAGCGGCAAGAAGCTGGATGAGAGCGGTGTTTCTCAGGGGATGAGCGGCAGCCCCGTGTATGTTGGTGGAAAGTTAATCGGGGCAGTGGCCTACAGTTTCCCGTTTTCCAAGGAAGCGATCGCCGGAATCACCCCTATTGATGAAATGCTGGCTGTTGAAAAAGAGGGGGGAGCGCGGTCTGTGTATTCTTCTCCCATCCCCATAAAGAAGTCTCTTTCTCTGGAAGAACTTTATGAAATCAATAAATCTCATTTTGAGTCTGAAAGCCCTCTGTTTTATCAAAACCGGGCCCTCCAGCCTTTGAAAATACCCTTAGTCCACAAAGGCTTTTCCCACCGGGCGTTGAACCGCATGGAATCTGTTTTCAGCCGGATGGGATTTCAACTCAAACAGGCGGGGCGGCAAATCCAGATGGAAGAGGTGTCCTATGCGGATATGACTCTCAGAGCCGGAGAGCCGGTGGGCGTTCAATTGATTGCCGGGGATTTGAAAATGGCTGCAACCGGTACGGTGACTTATGTCAGCGGCAATAAAGTTTTGGCTTTTGGACATCCGCTTTACAATTTGGGGCCGGTGGACTATGCCATGACCAAGGCCCAGGTTATCACCGTTGTCCCCAGTTTAGACGCTTCCTTCAAATTAACATCCACCGGAGCTGTGGTGGGCCGGTTTATGCAGGACCGCACTTCAGGTGTCATGGGGGAAATCGGAAAGCTTCCTGATATGATTCCTGTCAACATCAAATTGGCGAGTTCGAAGCAGGAGATTCAAGACATTCGCTTGAAAATAGTGGAAGATAAAATTCTGACACCTTTTTTAATGAACGCCGCCGTCGCCGGCCTCATGTATACGGAAGAGCGTTCCCTGGGGGACTTGACGGTTGAAATGCAGGGGGATATTTATTTGGAAAACGGAATGAGCATTCGCCTTGAAGATATGTATTCCGGAAACTTTGATGAAGCGGTGGCTGAGATGACCGGACTGCTCACCGCCGTCACTTTTTTTCTCACCAATAATGAATTCAGAGATTTGGGCATTCACCGGGTGGACTTGAATTTCCAAACGGCGGAAGATATTCAGCTCTCCTATTTAGAAAAGGTGTGGCTGGAAAAATACGATGTCATGCCGGGTGAAAGGATTCGAGTCAAAATTCATACCAAGAATTTTCGCGGTGACAGCATCGTGCAGGAAGGCGGAATCATCGCTCCTTATCTGCCTTCGGGGTCGGAGTTTTTTCTTGTGATTGGGGACACCCAGTCGATGGCTCAGTTGGAACGCGGCCTTTACCAAACTCCGGTATTTTCCCCCCGCAATTTAAATCAGCTCTTACGGGTTTTGAGCAGTCAGAGGAAGAATAACCGGATCTATTTCAAAATATTGGCCCGGAAACCCGGCCTGTTTCTAAAAGGCGAAGAATTGCCCAATCTTCCTCTGTCCATGAAAAGCATGTTTTCATCCCCCCGGGCCGCCACTTCTCAACCCACCGAATTGAACCAATCGACGCTGAGCCAGTTCCAGCTTCCGGTTCCGTTTGTTTTCAAGGGGGCGGCCATGATTCCCATTAAGATCAAATGACAGTTCTATTCCCTGGGATGAAAAGGTATAGGTCAGGGTGAATAAATTCGGATGAATGGAGAAAAACAGATATGAAAAAAATAATGATCGCCGTGGTGGTGATGAGTGTATGTCTGGTGGTGTTGTTATTGGCGGTGACTCCCCAAAAATGGACCCTGAGGGAATTCAGTGATTTCATTCCCGGAAAATTCAATGGCATCTCGGTGACCGCCGAGGGGGTTTTATCGCTTGCCCCCCGGGAGGATATATTCGAAGACCCTCCGGGAGAATTCTATTTGTCTTTCCTGGAAACTCCGGATGGAATCCGTTATATAGGGACCGGTCATTCCGGGGAGATTTATCGTGTCGGCAAAGGAGGTGATACCGAGCTTTACTTCAAAGTCCCCGAAATGGATATCAACTGCCTGGCCCAAGACGGCCGGGGCAATCTTTATGCGGGATCCTCCCCCAACGGGAAGATTTATAAGATCACGGATGTGAATGAAGGGGAAGAATTTTTTAATCCCCAGGAAAAATACATTTGGGATCTTCTCTTCGCGTCCGAAGGAAATCTTTTAGCCGCCGTGGGAGAGGGTGCCGCGATTTATCAGATCTCTCCGGAAGGCATGGGAGGAAAAATCTTAGAAGCGGAAGAAAATCATATATTGTGTATGCTGATGACGCCCGATAATAAGATTTTGG
The DNA here is from genome assembly GCA_046483285.1 of Candidatus Aminicenantota bacterium. GTDB lineage: Bacteria > Acidobacteriota > Aminicenantia > Aminicenantales > Aminicenantaceae > CAYRTV01. Next base: position 79,649 of record JAWODN010000121.1, read on the forward strand.
CCGGAAGCGGCGGCGTCGGTTCGGTTTACAGGCTGGAGGAAAAGAAAAAAGCTTCCGTCCTTTTCGAAACTCCCTATGAAGAGGTGAAGTCTTTGGCCCTGGATGGAGAAGGAAATATTTATGTCGCCGCCGGCGGCAAAAAGGGGACCAGTGAGAGGGATAATGCTTTCTCCAGGATGCAAGAGGTGCAGACCGATGTCTCAGTGACTGTGGTTGCGGAGGAAAGAAGCGCCGTTCCGGAACCGCCTTCAGACGGGGCCCAGCCCGGCGCATTATACAGGATTAAAGCGGACGGAACAGCTGAAGCTTTGTGGACTTCCGAGCAGGATTTGGTTTACAGCGTGCTGTGGGATGAACAGTCCCGGAAGATTGTATTCGGAACCGGTAACAGGGGCCGTCTTTACGCCATAGACCAGGAAGATGACGTCTCCTTGCTTCTGCAAAAAGATTCGGAGCAGATATATCTTTTGCAGCCTGCGGATAAAGGAATGCATATTCTGGCTAATAATCCATCTCAATGGAGTTTGATGCATCCGGATCAAAGGTTCGAAGGGGATTACACCAGCCGGGTTATGGATGCCGGGGAACCGGCTTCCTGGGGCCGGATGGCTTGGGAGACCGACCAGCCGGAGGGCACTCTTCTGCAGTTTCAAACCCGCAGCGGCAATTCCAAAGAGCCCAATCAAACCTGGAGCAACTGGTCGCCTCCCTATCAAAAAAGCGGTGGAGAGCAAATTTTAAATCCCAAGGGGCGTTATCTCCAGTTCAAGGTGCTGTTTAAAACGAATTCAGGAAAAGTGTCTCCCTTGCTCAAAGAGGTGATTTTGTTTTATCAGCAAATCAATTTGCCGCCTAAAATAACGGAAGTGGTTCTTCTGCCTCCAAATGCTGTCTTTCAGAAGCCGCCCGATCAGGACGAAAAAATTTTGGGATTGAAGGAAGAGGAAATGGAAACCGCCCGAACCGGTGCGAATAACAGTCAAAGGATTTCCAGGCGGCTGGAGCGCCACGGCTATCAGACTGTCTTGTGGAAAGCTTCGGACCCGAATGAAGACAGCCTGCTTTATTCCATTTTCATCAAAAAAGACAATGAGGATCAATGGAGGAGGCTGCAGAAGGATTGGAATCTGGAAGTATTCGTCTTCAACACCCTCACTCTTCCCGATGGAAAGTACCGTATCAAAGTCAGGGCTTCCGACATCCCCTCCAACCCCCCCGGAGAGGCTCTTTCCGCTGAAAAGAACAGCCGGCTTTTGACCATAGATAATTCACGCCCGGAAATTCAGGAATTTCAGGCTCGCCGGCAAGGAAGTCTTTTGAAGGTTGCTTTTGTTGCCAGGGATAAACATTCGGTTATCAAGGAAGTCAAATATCTGGTCAGGCCGAGCGGATGGCAGGTGGTGTTTCCTAAAGATGGAATTTGCGATTCGCTGGAGGAGGCGTTTGAATTTTCCGTAACCCTTCCGGCTGAATTCGACAATATGATTACGGTTAAAGTGACCGATGAACAGGGGAATGCGGGGGTTCACCGGGCGGAGTTTTAAAACCGCTTTTCCCCGAACGGGTTCCGTTCCGGTGGCCGGTGAGCCGGGAATTCATGTGCCGGCCAAAATTTCTTCCAGATTGCGGCGGCAGTCAGGAAGTATTTCCCTTTTGATTTTGAGGCCCCGGTCTTTTTCGGCGGCGATTGACCATTTGACCAAGGAAATCATCATGTCTTCGATTTCAAGGCATGTCACACAGCGGGGATGAACCCCGGATCCCGCGTTGAAATAATACGGTTTTTCTTTCCGGCCCAATAATTTTTGCTGTTTGCTTAAGGAGGCGAACATGGGACGGTGAGTATGACCGGCGACAGCCGTCAGCCGGTTTTTACAGGCCCACAAAAGAATCTTCCTGTCAATTTGCCGTCCTTTCAGCCAGTTTTGTGCCGGGCTGGTGGGGTCTTTGAATCCGAATCTCGCTTGAAGGCCCCGCCAAAGATACCGGACAAAAAATCTTCCAAGAAAAATAAAACGGTCATTCATCAAATCACCCATATGTCCATGAACCAAAAACATTTTTTCCCCCAGTAAAAGAGAGGAATGGGTTTTGAGTCCGGCGAACAGGCCGGGAACATAAATTCGGGCCAATTGAAGGGCGGATTTTAAATAAACCGGGTCCATCATCTGCCAGTTGTGATTGCCGCAGACATAAACCAGGCGGTTTAATTGGTGAAATTGATTTAATAAACGGAAAATATGACCGTGGGCGCGCACAATGTCCAGCAAGCGGCGGTTCTCATACAGCTCATCTCCATCGCCGAGTTCGATATAGGTGAAATTTTCGTCAAGATAGTAACGGAGGGCACAATCAAAAACTTGGGCGTTGTGCATAAAATCATCCGCCCAATCGCCGGCCCCCCGGTGAATGTCGCTGAAGATGACCACCCTGGTTTTTTTGTCCAGTGGAATTTTCAATCGGTTTTCCCGCAGGGCCTTGTCCAAAGCCGGGTGTATCCGTAAAAAACTCATCTTACCTGAAGTTCTGCTCAGCCGGCCGTGCCGGCGGCAATTCCGGCTCGTTGATCATCCGGATCAAGGTTTTTTCCTCAAAAAATTTGAAAATATCAAGACCAGAATAACCAGCAGCAGAGCGATCCCCGCGACCAGCAGCAGCGACATTCCTTCTTCTCCGGGAATTTCCACCTCCTCCTGCAATACCGGCAGCTCCACATAAGAAGGCATGGCGGCACTGCGGAACAGGGTATAAACCGGAGGCGGGTCTTGTTTTTCAGTGGCGGCGTTGTCTTTGTCGGCTCCGGTTATGGTCACCCGGATGCGGTGTCCGGCGTTGAAAACATTGGCGGTCGGCTGCATATCGAATACCAGCTCAACCGCTTCGTCCGGGACAGCCGGCTGAATATCCTCCCGGAAGCTGCGGTGATAGGGAAGGCCGAAGTTATCATAGGGCGGCTGGTGAAGAGTCCGGTGGGAGAGGCGCAGCACCCCCTCGGTCAAGTAATGGGAATAGCCGTTTTTATCCACTTCTTCCAGATAAACAAACACATTGCCGTTTTGGTGGGATGAACTCAACCATATGGAGATCACAGGATGTCCGGAAACCCGGAGGTCTGCGGACAAAGGCATGGTGGTGTATGTGAGACCCTTGCGGTCGTTGGCGGTCATGTCCGGATAGTCGAATTCGCCGCCCACCGCGTTGTCCCACCGGGTGGCGGTTCCGGATGTGGTCGAATAATCAACGGGATAATCATCCCTACCTGATTCGGATTCCGGAGTCGCCGGGTTCAGGATGCCGTCATTGACGGAGTCAATGCTTCCGGAAGGACCGGACGAAAAGAAGTACTTGATGGCAACCGTCCCGGGCAGCGGCCACTTCCGGGCGGTCTCCCACGTGTTTTTTCCCTCTTTCTCCATCACATGATAGCGGATGGGAGGCTCATCCATGATGCCGTTATCGATTCCCTTCAGCCAGTAATCAAACCATCGGAGCTGTTCCACGGCCAGGAGATTGTATTCGTTTCTTCTGATTTCTTCATCCCGGGGGGAATGAGGCCAGGCCCCGATGGTCAGTTTGCTGGGTGTGTCGAAATTTTCATATATCAAAAACGTGTCTTTGGTGAAAGAATCGAACCATCCGCCCCAAATATACATAGGGATTCCGGAGGCGTTGATTTCTTGGATGTGACCTGCGGGATGCCACTCCTGAAAAGGGTAAGCCCCAGTGACCAAGTCGCGGGAATCCCGGTACTTGAGTTCATCCATGATGCCGCTCAAGAGCCGGTTGTCCCGGCGTTCAGCCTGGGCTTTTTTCAGCATCTCTCCATCCGGGTCTTCATCCACTGGTGCGGCTCCCGGCTGCGTATCCAGTTTTTGGGTTAGCTCACTCCAGGTTATGAGAAAATCATCCCGCAGCACTCCCCCCGGAGAACCGGTTTCATATAAGTCGAACAAGGCCACCATGGGGAATATGGCTTTCAGGTGCGGGGGCTGGGTGGAAGCGGCCATTAACTGGGTGATCCCCAGATAAGAACCGCCGTACATACCCACGTTGCCGTCACACCAGGGTTGAGCCGCCAGCCATTCCGTGATCTCATAGGCGTCCCGGCTCTCTTCCTCTGTGAATATTCCCTGCCAGATTCCAAAAGAAGCCCCGGAACCGCGGACATCGGCGGCAGCCGTGATATAGCCGTGTTTGAGAAGGGGCCGGAGATAGGAGGATTCGGCTGTGCTCGAAATGCAACCTTCTTCATTTTGAGAAGCCCTTCGGTAACGTGTGTGGGTCCATACCACTGGAAGAGGCTCTTCCGCCGCTTTGCCGTTCACCGCCGGCCGTATGATGTCGATGGCAATTTTTGTGCCGTCGCGCATGGTGAGATATTGCGATGACCGGATCCAGGAATTGAATTTTTCCGCAGAAAATCCTTGGTATTTTCCAAATGCGGAGATTCTTTCCTCTTCTTGGCCGGAAAAAATTCCCGGGCAAATAAAAATCACAGCGAGGAGAGGAATAATCATTTTCCCCTTCATTAGAAAATTCATAGATTTTTTCCCCATGTTTCTATTCTCCTTTCCTTTCACTTAGCCTGACCTATTCATAAAAAAATGGCGATGGTCTTTTTATGGGCATTTTTTCAGAGGAATGCAAGGAATTTCTGAAAATGACAGTTGAAACGTTTCTGTTTGCTTTTCCTTTCATTATAATCGCCATTTTTTTACCCTTCGGGCGGACCGGATCTCACCGCATCTGCTTTGTTGCAGGGCATTCGCGGTGAAGGACCACAGCTTCATGCCCTGCGCCTCGCATCTGCGGCAATCCCGGCCTGTGAATAGGCCAGGCGAGCCTGACCTATTCATAAAAAAATGGCGATGGTCTTTTTATGGGCATTTTTTCAGAGGAATGCAAGGAATTTCTGAAAATGACAGTTGAAACGTTTCTGTTTGCTTTTCCTTTCATTATAATCGCCATTTTTTTACCCTTCGGGCGGGCATGTCACTTTGTCATTGCGAGGCTTGCGCCAGCAAGCTGTGGCAATCCCTTCCTGCCTCGTGAAAGCGGAACCCACCGCCCATACGAGGCAGTCAGGGATCCCTCGGTGCTTCGCACCGCGGGATGACACACTCAAAGGCACGGCGTGCCTCGGAATGACAGACTCAAAAGTGTTTCGCTCAGGGAATGACATTGGGATCATTTTCATGGTTCCTGGTGTATTATACTCATGACCTAAACCTTAGAAAATCGTTTCTATGTGGTCATGGGAGCGGGTGATGGATCGCCGCCACGCGGATGTCCCCAGCGAGGACATCCGCTCCGATTTCGGCTTCGCTCTCCTCTCCTGCGGAGAGGAACCGTGCCCGCTCAGCCTTCATACGGGCCGGCTTATCCATCATCCCGCCCCCATGACATCAGTTCAAACGTGATTTTCATGGTTCCTGGTGTATTATACTCCTGATCTATTCATAAAAAAATGCGATGTTTTTGCAATCTCTTTCTTATCATCGATAAGAATGGTTTTTAGTGAAAGATCAAATGAAAATGTTCATGTTTAATTTTTTCAGAGGCCTTCTGCCTTTCCCGCTTTTCTCGCCTTTCTCGCTTTTCCCGCCTTCTTCAGACCAGACAAACCAGATAAACGAAATGGACTGTTTTTGTTGTTTTCGAACCAATAAGCCAGGTTTATTGACATGAACGGTGATCTCCTTGGATAATAAACAAGCCATGGCCGCTCAAGAAAAAACGATCAGAGATGACGTGCTGACTGTTTCCGCCCCGGGGCGTTTGTGTCTTTTCGGGGAGCACCAGGATTATTTCGATCTCCCGGTTCTGGCGGTCGCTATTGATCTCCGCATCCGGATCACCGGTCGAAGGCGTCCCGGTGAAAAAAAACTCTGCCTTGATCTTCCTGATATCGGCGAAAAGATTGATATTCCCCTGGGACATGTTCTTTCTTATATTCGAAAAAGAGATTACCTCAGAAGCGCGGTCAATGTCCTGGCCCGGAGACAGATCTGCTGTGATTCGGGGTGGGAATGCCGCATAAAGGGAGATATCCCCATTAATTCCGGAACCGCCAGTTCCTCTGCGCTGCAGGTGGCGTGGGTTGTTTTTTTATTGGCGGCAGCCGGGTCTCACCCCGCTGACGATCCCGCTGCCGCGGCCGAACTGGCGTTTGAGTCCGAAGTCGCTGAATTTGACGAGCCCGGCGGCAAAATGGATCATTACACTTCAGCACTGGGAGGCGTGGTGTCGATTCATTTCGGGCCGCCTCTCAAAGCCGGTTCTTTGCCCCATTCTTTGAGAGAGTTTGTCTTAGCGGATTCCATGGTCCGCAAAGACACAACCGGAACGCTGGGGTTTATTAAATCGCATGTTCTCAATGCGGCTGAAAAATTGAAAAAAGTCCGCCCGGAATTCAATCTTAAAGAATCGCCGGTGAAAACCGTTGAAAACACCATTGCGGATCTGTCTCCGGTTGAAAAAAGGCTGTTGACCGGAACCTTAATGACCCGGGACATAACGGAGGAAGGTGAGCGTCTTTTTCGGGGCGGGGATATGGATCACCATCACTTCGGCCGGCTGCTGAACCGACAGCAGCAGGTTATCCGGGATCACCTGAAAATCTCATCTCACCGCATCGATCATATGATCAGCACAGCCAGGGCAGCTGGAGCCTTGGGCGCAAAAATTAACGGGTCCGGAGAAGGAGGATGCATATTCGCGTACTGCCCCGCCCGGGCTGAAAAGGTCGCGAAAGAATTGGAAAAGCTCAACTGCCGGGTTTTTATAGTTCATGTGAGTGAAGGAGTGAAAATTCACAGCCGGACTTGAATTCCGCCGGGCGAAAAGGAGATAACAAGATATGATTAATGCCACTCAACTCAGAAAAGGCATGGTGATTAAGATCGGTGATGACATATATAAAATTCTTGACACCACCCATGTCACGCCGGGAAAAGGCCAGGCTTTAATGCAGACGAAACTGCGGAAACTCAGTGACGGCACTCTGCATGACCACCGGTTCCGGTCCAAAGATAAAATTGAGCGGGTCTACCTGGAAGAAATCGAGATGGAATACCTTTATCAGGACGGTGATCATTACGTTTTTATGAACACGGAGACTTATGACCAGAAACGGCTTTCAGAAGAAGCTTTGGGCGATGCTTTGAATTATCTTGTCCCGAATGTGGTGTTCACCATCGAGACGCATGAAGGGGAACCGGTCGGTGTCACTCCCCCCTTGACCATCGAGCTGAAGGTCATCAAAACGGATCCTTATTTAAAAGGCGCCACTCAGTCGGCAAGCAGCAAACCCGCCACTTTGGAGACCGGCATCACTTTAAATGTTCCGCAGTTTATCAAGGAAGGGGATATTATCAGGATCGACACCCGGGATGAAAAATATTTGGAAAGGGCCAAGGAATGACTCAGGATGACTCCTTCACCACCGTCCGGCGTCCGGTCCCGCAGAGGGAGGGGCAGGCGCAGCAAGCCATCAGCGATGAAATTAACTAATGAAACCGCGGCAGCCCCGGCCCGCCCGGTCTTATACTTTCTGGGAACCGGAGGGGCCTCCGCCACCCGTGAGCGGGACAACACCTCTCTTTTAATTGAATCCGCCGGCGATTTGTTCTTGATTGACTGCCCCGGCTGTATCATTCCCAAAATACAATCCCTTGATCTTGATCCTCGCCGGATCCGTTCTTTGTTTATCACCCACATCCACCCCGATCACATTTACGGACTTCCTTCTCTGATGCACAATATGATGCAGGAGGACACCACTCTCAGGGTTTACGGTTCCAATGAAAGTTTGGAATTCTGCCGCCGTTTATTGGATCTCTTTGGATTGCGGCGGGACAAAATTAAATACCGGCTTGAATTTATTCCGCTCGCCCCCGAAGAAAAATTTTCCCCCCTGGCAGATCTGAAAAGCCGGAGTCTGTCTGTCCGGCATAAATCGTCTTCGCTGGGGATTCACACGAATTTCGAACCGGGGAAGGTGGATCTGCTTTATACCGGGGATACTGCCATCCACCCTCCGCTGTTCAAGCGTTTTTTTGGAGTGGATTATCTGGTCCATGAGTGCAGTGTTCCTTCCCGGTTTTTCCGGCTGCACCCCGATCTTTCCAGCCTGCACACCCATTCCCTGGATCTGGGCCGTTATGCGGCTCAGGCGGATATCCGTTGTCTGGCCCCTGTTCATTTTTTCGGTGAGGTGGATTTTGCTGTAAAAGAGATCGAGCAGGAAATCAAATCTCATTACAAAGGAAAACTGGTCATTCCGGATGACCTGGATTATATCGAATTGACCTGAATAAAAATGAATTTGCTTCTTTATTCGGCGGCAGCCCCCCCGGCAGCGGTTGAGACGAGTCTGCGCCGGGGAGAGGGGGGGTGTCAAAAGTGATTTTTCTTTATTTTGCCGGGCTGCTGCTGTCGTTCGTGCTGCTTTTTAAATGCGCGGATTACTTTATCACCGGCTCGGTCGGAATCGCCGGAGTCCTGCATATTCCCAAGCTGATTATGGGAATCGTGCTGGTCGGACTGGCCACCACCGCTCCTGAATTCGCTGTTTCCGTTCAAGCCGCCTTTCTCGGGCATCCGGAAATCGCATTGGGAAACGCCATCGGTTCGGTTATCTGTGATGACGGAATCGCCCTGGGCTTGGCTGCTGTTTTGTCTCCGGTGATTATATCTGTGAACTGCCGGGTTCTCAAAGTGGTGGGATCTTTTATTCTTTTTATTGATATTCTCGCCTACATATTGGCCGGCAATGGAACCGTGAGCCGTTTGGATGGTTTGATTCTGCTTGCTTTTTTGGCGGTTTATTTTTGGATGATGTACGCCATGCGGAATTTTTTTCGAAAGGGCGGGATGCTGGAGCCGGATTTCGCCGAATCTGGAGACACCCGGACAGCGAATCATGAAGAAGGTTCCAACTGGCGGTATTTAAAAAAGCCGCTGTTTTTATTTGCGGCGGGAATCATCGGAGTGGTGCTGACCAGCCGGGTGGTGATTTGGGCGTCAGTGAACATCGCAGAATATTTTTCAATCTCTGAAACAATCATCGGGCTGACCGTCATCGCCATCGGGACGTCGCTGCCTGAAATCAGCACCTGCGTAACCGCAGCTTTGAAAAAAGAAGGGCAAATTGCCATCGGCAATATCCTGGGGGCCGATGTTCTTAATATATTGTGGATCATCGGAATGTCCGCCCTGGTCCGGCCCATTGACGTGGAAAGGGAGGTTATTAACTTTTCATTTCCTTTCATGATTTTGATCGTTGTGGTGATGCTGGCCGCCATGAGGCACCGCTGCCGTCTGGGAAAGACCAAGGGACTTATTTTATTGTCCATGTATGGCCTCTACTTGTTCCTCACCATCAAATTTTTCATTTAGTAGCCGGCCCTGTTCATCATGAGCCAAGCTCACCCACGAACCATGACAATCGAAAGAAGGGTCCCGGCACGGCTTCCTCCCCCGTCCTCGCTGCCTGCGGGCGGGGGCCCTCTCCAGCTGTGCCTTTGAGTGTGTCATCCCGCGGTGCGAAGCACCGAGGGATCCCTTACTGCTTCGTCTTGCCGGTGGGTTCCGCTTTCACGAAGCAGGAAGGGATTGCCACGGCTTGCTGGCGCAAGCCTCGCAATGACAAAGCGGCATGTTTTCCCGGGAAGCGGAGCGACGGGAATCTTAGAGTGCATCGGCTAATGAGTAGGAACCGACTCATCAGACGAGGCCGAATAAAATCCTCACGGCCTGCTTCGCAGGCCTCAGGATGACAGCGGAGCTGTCATTTTCGAACTAATAAGCCAGGTTTAGGTCTGGGAACGCCCGAATCAGAAAATCGTTGACTTGAAAATTCATTTTGTTATGATGGTTTCTATTGATTTGCCTGGATAATGAATGAATCAGGTGTATGCAGGTACGAAGAAAGGCGGAGTAATTTAAGGTTTATGGGAGAGTTCTGTAAAAAAAGAAAAGAAGTGTGCGCACCGGTTTCCAACACACGGATTTTCCCGCCTTTTTATAAGAAAGCATTTTCCTAAGGTCTAGTTCAGCCAAGGAGGGCTCATGAACATTGGGGTGATCAATGAAAGTTCAAAAATCGAAAACCGGGCTGGGTTGTCACCCAGCGGAGTCTCCTTTTTAGTCGAAAGGGGACATTCGGTTTTTTTGCAAGCCGGCGCAGGCAAGAAGGCCGGGTATTCTAATGAGGATTATAATGCCCTGGGCGCGGAAATCGTTTTCACCAAGGAAGAAGTGTTCGGCCGTTCAGATTTGGTTCTCAATATATCACCTTTAAATGAAGAGGAATGCGGTCTGGTCAAAGAAAATCAAATATTGTTCGGATTTCATCATTTGGCTGTCGCCAAGAAAAGGATAGTTGAGAGTCTTTTAAAGAAAAAGGTCACCATGATTGGATATGAGATTGTGGAGGATGAAGAAGGCGATCTGCCTTTCATCGGCAGCTTGAGTGAAATAGCCGGGCAGATGTGCCATGTGATCGCCGGGTATAATTTACAGACCATCCAGGGGGGGCGTGGATTGGTGATAGGCGGTGTGGTCAGCGTACCTCCGGCCACGGCCGTAGTGGTGGGAAGCACTGTTTTGGCCCAGAGCGCCATCCAGGCCATGTTGGGGGCGGGTGCTCATACCATCGCCTTGGGGCGTTATATGGACCGGCTGCGGATGCTGGAAGGAATGACGGGAGGCCGGTTAGCCACAATGATGGCCAGCAATTACAATCTCTCCAGGATGGTGGAAATCGCGGATATTCTCATTGGAGCTGTTTTGCGTCCCGGACAAAAAGCGCCGCTGATGATCACCCGGGAAATGGTAAAAAGAATGAAGCCGGGCTCCATCATCATCGACCTGTCCATAGATCAAGGCGGATGTGTGGAGACCAGCCGGCCCACCACATTGGATGACCCCACTTATGTGGAAGAGGGGGTTATTCATTATTGTGTACCCAATATCACGTCGGCGGTGAGCCGGACGTCCACTAAGGTGCTCTCCAATATGGTGGTGTCCTATCTCCTCGAAATCGGAGAATCAGGTATTGAAGCCGCACTGAAACGGGACCAGATGCTTTCCTGCGGCGTTTACCTTTATCAGGGGCATGTTGTGAAAAAAAACATTGCGGAACGGTTTGATTTGAATCACAAATCCTTGTCTGCTATTTAACGCAGGAATTCCGATCGCAATTTTTTTATAAACAGGTCAGGCTTAGGTATAAGTCAAGGAAAAAACATGGAAAAAATATTTAAAAAATTTCATCCGGAGAGAAAAGAACTCATCCATATTCTCCATGAAGTCCAGTCCGAAAACGGGTACATCTCCCCGGAAGCGATCGCGGACACGGCCCGGTTTTTACATATTCCGGAAAGTGAAATCTATGGAATATTGACATTCTACCGGGCTTTTACGCTGACTCCCCGGGGAGAACATATAATCACCATCTGCATGGGGACGGCCTGCCATGTCCGCGGGGCTCCCCGGATACTGGATGAATTTTCCCGCCGCTTGGAAATTAAGGCGGGGGAGACCAGCGAAGACGGGGAGTACACCCTGGAGACTGTCAATTGTGTGGGAGCCTGCGCTTTAGGCCCCATCGTGATCACCGACGGGGAATACCATGGTGAGGTTAAATCCAAAGACCTTCAAAGCATATTGAAACAAGTCAAACAAGAGAAGGAGTCCGGTTGATGTCCGCATCCGGCTTGAAAAAATTCCGCGGTACCGGCAAAAAGCAGTGAAAAAAAGAAGAACAATGAATAAACTCAAATCAATGCATGAACTCAAAAACCTGATAGATGAAAAGATGAGGCAAAGACAGAAAGACGACCGGTTGACTCTGACAGTCTCCGCCGGCACCTGCGGCCGGGCCCGGGGTTCAGAGAAGGTCATCGGGGCTTTGCAAAATCAGGTGAAAAAGAAAAACCTTGAGGATAAAGTCCGTATCAAAGTCACGGGATGCCATGGCTTTTGTGAGGCTGAGCCCAACATCATTATTCATCCCGGGGAGCTTTTTTACCAGCATGTCCAGCCGGAAGACACAGAAAAAATCATTGAAGAGACAATCCTGAAGAACCGGGTCATCGAAAAACTTTTGTATGTCGAACCTGAAAGCGGTGAAAAAGCCGAAAGGGAGCAAGACATTTCCTTTTACACCAAGCAGAAACGCATCGTCCTCGGCGATAATGTTCACATTGAACCAACCAAAATCGAGGATTATTTGGCCATTGGGGGCTACCGGGCGTTGGCGAAGATCCTGGACGGCGGGATGCCTGAAGATGTGATCGATATGGTTAAAGCCGCCGGGTTAAGAGGCCGGGGGGGCGCCGGTTTTCCAACCGGGACCAAGTGGGGACTCACCCGCAAAACCAAGGCGGATATCAAATATATCATCTGCAATGCCGACGAAGGCGATCCGGGGGCGTACATGGACCGCAGCCTTTTGGAGGGCAACCCTCACAGAGTCATTGAAGGGATGATCATCGGGGCATACGCCATTCAAGCCCGGCAAGGATATATTTATGTGAGATTGGAATATCCACTGGCCGTAAAAAATATCACTCTGGCCCTGGAGCAAGCCCGGGAACACGGCCTGCTGGGATCCTCCATCCTGGGCACGGATTTTGATTTTGATATTCATGTGTTCAAAGGAGCCGGGGCTTTTGTTTGCGGAGAAGAGACCTCCCTGATGGCTTCAATCGAGGGACAGCGGGCTTTTCCCCGCCAAAGGCCGCCTTATCCCGCTGAAGAAGGATTGTGGGGGAAACCCACCAATATCAACAACGTGGAGACCTGGGCCAATGTCCCGGTCATCATCAGCAAGGGCCCGGACTGGTACCGGAATATCGGGACTGAAAACAGCAAGGGCACCAAAATTTTTTCACTGGTCGGCAAAATCAACAATACCGGATTGGTGGAAGTTCCCATGGGGATCTCTCTCAGAGAGATCATTTACGATATCGGCGGCGGAATAAAAGACGGGAAAAAATTCAAAGCGGTTCAAACCGGAGGGCCTTCCGGCGGATGCATTCCGCATAATATGCTGGATCAGCCTATAGATTTTGACACTCTGGCCAAAGCCGGTTCGATTATGGGGTCAGGCGGGATGATCGTGATGGACGAGGAGACCTGCATGGTGGACGTTGCCCGGTATTTCCTTTCGTTCACCCAGGAAGAATCCTGCGGGAAGTGCGTTCCTTGCCGCATAGGAACCAGACAGATGGGGGAAATTCTCACCCGGATTGCCGAAGGAAAAGGAGAAATGGACGATCTGGAAAAACTGGAAGGGCTGTCCCGGACAGTCAATTGCGGTTCCCTGTGCGGCCTTGGTCAAACCGCCCCCAATCCGGTTTTAACCACACTCCGTTATTTCAAGCATGAATATATCGCTCACATAAAGGACAAGACCTGTTCCGCCCTGGCCTGCAAAGAGCTGATATGTTATTTTATCGAACCTGAAAAATGCATCGGCTGTCTTTTGTGCAAAAAGTCCTGTCCGGTGGATGCGATAAGCGGTGAACGCAAAGAAGTGCATGTCATCAATCAAGAAAAGTGCATTAAATGCGGAGTCTGCTTGGACGTCTGCCCCCTGCGGGCGCAGGCCGTATCTAAATATTCCGGCCGGGACAAGGAAGCCATTCTCAACCGGAGCCGAAAGGATGACAATCGGAAATGAAAGTCACTTTTGACGGAAAAACCATCCAGGTAGACGGGCCGAAAACCGTTTTGGAAGCGGCCCGGGAGCAAGGCATTGATATCCCGTCTCTGTGCGACCATGTTGACCTGATACCTTTTGGAGGATGCCGGTTGTGCCTGGTCGAAATCGAGGGGGTCAAGGGGTATCCGCCCGCCTGCAGCACGTATCTGAAAGACGGGATGTCTATTCAAACCGGCACTCCCAAGGTTAAAGAATTGCGGAAAGGCGCATTGGAGCTTATTTTATCCGAGCATCCCAATGCCTGTTTGATATGCGGGGAAAAAGATCATTGCGATGAATATAAATCCACCATCCGAAAAGTTTCGGAGGTGACCGGCTGTGTTCTTTGCCCCAATAACGGCAATTGTGAGCTGCAGGATGTGGCGGAAAAAGTTGGATTGGACAGGGTTCGTTTCCCCTCTTTATACCGGAATCTGGATATCCGCCGCGAAGATCCGTTTTTTGACCGCAATTACAATTTATGTATTCTGTGCGGGCGCTGCGTCCGTATTTGCGGGGAAGTGAGAGGAGCTTCCGTTTTGACTTTTATCCAAAGAGGGGCCGAAACTATGGTGGGAACGGTTCTGGATCAGCCTTTGCTGGATTCAGGCTGCCGGTTTTGCGGCGCCTGCGTCGATGTTTGTCCCACCGGGGCTCATGCGGACAGGGCTATTCGTTATGAAGGTCTTCCGGATAGGGAAGAAGAAGCGGTCTGCCCATTGTGCAGCATGGGATGCCGCCTGAATGTGAAAATCAAGGCCGGACGTTTTATTCAATCTCTTCCGGATAAAAACGGCCCCGCCAACCGGGGGCAAGCTTGTGTCCGCGGCCGCTTTCTTCTGCCGGCCCTGAGACAGAGCCGAGACAGGTTTCACCGCCCCATGATTCGTAAAAAGGGCGGTTGGGAAGAAGTCCCCTGGGGCGAAGCTTTGAAATTGGCGGCTGAGCAGTTGAGGTTCTTCAAAGACGGCAAGACTGTTTTGATGTCGTCTCCGCAGCTTTCTTGTGAAGATCTTTTCATGTTGAACCGGTTGGCTGAAGAGGTTTTAGGGACCAGGCCGGTTCACCCGGGAATGGCGTTATCTCCTTCGTCGGCCATTCAGAGGCTGCGGGAGGTGCCGGAAGCGGCGCCTCTGGACAGGATTAAACTCGATGATATCTCCGGGTACGACACGTTCTTGCTGGCGGGACCGGATTTAACTGTTTCCCATCCGATCGTTTGGCTGAAGGTGTGGGAGTCTCTCCGCGGGGGCAGCCGGATGGTGGTCATAAGTCCCTTAGAGCGTCCTCCCGCCTCCAATACCCTGTGGCTGAAACCCGAACCCGGTTCCGAAACGGTGCTGCTTCTGGCTTTAGCCGCGGCTGTTGAAGAAAAGAAAAACGGCCTGCCCCGGATGGAAAAGAAACAGAACTTTGAGGAAGTGTTGGATAAAGTCCGGAAAATTGATCTGGAAAAAGTCACGGGGATCAAGCAAGCGCAATTGCAGGATGCGGCCGAAATTTTAGCCGGGAGCCGGAACAGTTTGTATTTTGCCGGCCCGGAAGATACCAGCCGTCCGGACAGCCGGGAATTTTTATCCGCGCTTTGGAATCTGGCGCTGCAGAACCAGGCGGACCTCTTTCCTCTTGAATTGGAAAGCAATCAGCGCGGCTGGGAGACGATTCACCCCGGACGTTCTCCTGAGGAGTGCCGTCAGAAGATGGATTCATTGAAGCGGGGAAAGGGAAGGGCTTTGCTGGCTGCAGGTCCGGTGGAGCTCCCGGAACATGCCGAACCGGAATTTGTGGTGGCCCTGGCCGCTTTTCCCAGTGATGTCACCTGCAGAGCGGATGTGATTCTTCCGCTGACTGTTTTCGGTGAAAATGAAGCACTGTATATGAATGTGGAGGGCCGTATACAAAAATCCGGAGTTGTTTTTGATCCGCCCGGAGATGTGCGCCCGGCTTGGAGCATCGCCTCGGAATTGGCCGGGGAAATGGGGCATCCGGAGGGCCGTTATGCCGATGAGAGGGAAATTAGAAAAGTTATGCGGACCCGGCAGGCCGGATGGTCTGAGTATGATGAAAGAAAAGCCGCCTTTGGAACGATGTTCCTGCCGGAATCCCAATCAAAGGGAAAAAGCGTTTTCCTCCCGGTTGATCCGGAGATTCCGAAAACCAGGACCGGCAGGTTGAAGTTGGTGACCGAATGGACCACCGACCATTACCTGGGTTTGATATTCAGTGAAAAGGTCCGCGCATTCCGCATTCTCCGCGACCGGCATTGGATCGAGCTCAATCCGGACGATGCCGAAAAACAAGGGGTGAAACAAACGGATGAGATCGTTTTGGAATCCCCAAACGGCCGGATCGAAGGGCTGGCCCGGATGAACCGCTCCGTCCCGCCGGGACTGGTGAAAATTATCCGCCAGGGGTTTCAGGCACCGGAAAATATAAAATTGAATCTGAGTGAAGCGGATATCAAGAGGAAAAAATAATGGCCAAGATTTTAAAAAGAGAACGACTGGTTCCCAATATTCACCTGCTGGAAGTTTCCGCTCCGGAAGTCGCCGCCAAGTGCCGTCCCGGACAATTTGTGATGGTTATGCCGGATAAAAAGGGAGAAAGAATCCCCTTGACCATAGCCGATTGGGACCGGGAGAAAGGTTCGGTCACTTCCGTGTTTATGGTTGTGGGGACATCCACCCACCGTTTGACCGGCCTTCAGGCAGGAAACGACCTGCCCGTCTATGTGGGTCCGTTGGGAAAAGCCACGGAAATTAAAAAGTATGGGACGGTTTTATGCGCCGGCGGATGCTACGGCATCGGCGCGGTGTATCCGGTTGCGCGGGCGCTGAAAGAAGCGGGAAACCGGTTGATCACCCTGCTGGATGTGAAAGCCGATTACCTTTTGTACTGGGAAGAGCGGTTTAAAAAAATCAGTGATGAATTTTTCGTTTCCTCCCGGGATGGATTTTACGATTGCAAGGAATTTATTCCCGGCGTGCTGGAAAAGATCCTTAAGAAAAGCGAAATAAACCGTATCATATCCATAGGCTGCACCTATTTGATGTATACCTGCGCACAAGCCAGCAAACCCCATGATATCGAAACCATTGTCAGCCTCAATCCGATCATGGTTGATGGAACCGGCATGTGCGGTGCCTGCCGGGTTTCGGTGGGGGGAAAAAATTTATTCAGCTGCGTCGACGGTCCGGAATTTGACGGTCATAAAGTCGATTGGGATGAACTTTTTTCCAGGAGGAAATCTTACTTTGATGACGAAATAAGATCCCTGTGCCACTGGGAAGAAAAAAAGTATCCTTAAACCAGGAAAACGAAACAATGGCAGAAACAAAACTTACACCGGAACAAAAAGAAGAATTCAAAAAAGGTTATAATGAAGAATGGCGCAAAGAATTGCGCAAATCCCTAAAGGCCAAAGAGCGGATGAAGCTTCCGCGTGTCAAGATGCCGGAGAGGAAAGCCGAAGAGCGGAACCTGGACTTTCTGGAGGTTAATCAAGGGCTGCCGGAAGAAGATGCCGTGAAGGAAGCCCGCCGCTGCCTGGATTGTGCGGTTCCCCAATGTGTCACCGGGTGTCCGGTGGGGATTGACATTCCTTACTTCATTAAGCTAATAGAGGTGGGGAAATTCGCCGACAGTGTGCGGAAATTAAAGGAAGCCAACAGCCTGCCGGCCATCTGCGGGCGGGTCTGTCCCCAGGAAACTCAGTGTGAAGCCGTCTGCACCCTGAAAAAGTCCACCGGGGTTCCGGTTGCTATCGGCAACCTGGAACGGTTTGTTTCGGATTGCGAACGGGAAAAAGAGGTCGTCCATATTCCTGATTTTCCTGAGAAAACCGGCCGGAAAGTTGCGGTGATTGGTTCCGGCCCGGGAGGCCTGACTGTGGCGGGGGAGTTGGCCCGAAAAGGGCATGATGTGACCATTTTTGAGGCGCTCCATGTGCCGGGCGGTGTTTTGGCTTATGGCATTCCTGAATTCAGGCTTCCCAATCACGTCCTGGATGCGGAAGTCGGTTATCTGATAAAACTGGGCGTGAAATTTAAGTTGAATTTCGTGGTGGGAATGACGGCCAGCATCGAAGATTTGAAAAAAGAAGGCTATGAAGCTGTTTATATAGGAACCGGGGCCGGGTTGCCGAATTTCATGAGGATTCCGGGAGAAAACCTGGTGGGGATTTATTCAGCCAATGAATATTTGACCCGCGTCAATTTGATGAAGGCGAATGAGTTTCCGGAATACGACACCCCGGTTTTTCCCGGACGCCGGGCGGCTGTTTTAGGGGGAGGCAACGTGGCCATGGACTCTGTCCGCACGGCCAAGCGTCTGGGAGCGGAGTGGGCCGGTATTGTCTACCGGCGTTCCCGCAAGGAAATGCCGGCCCGGGTGGAGGAGGTCCACCATGCCGAAGAAGAAGGAATTGAATTTCATTTTTTGACCACACCGGTGCGGTTTATCGGCGATGATCATAACCGGGTGAAAGCCATGGAATGCATGCGGATGGAATTGGGGGAGCCGGATTCTTCAGGCCGGCGGCGCCCGGTTCCTGTTGAAGGATCTGAATTCACTATGGAAGTGGATCTGGTGGTGGTTTCCATCGGCAACAGCCCCAATCCACTGATCGGACAGGTGACTCCGGGGCTTAAAATCGGGAAATGGGGCAATGTGGAAGTGGATATGGAAACCATGGCCACCAGTTTGGAAGGCGTTTGGGCCGGAGGGGATATTGTCAGGGGCGGAGCCACAGTCATATTAGCGATGGGAGACGCCCGCATCGCCGCCGGTGAAATGCACAAATATCTGATGCGCAAGTCCAGGTGAGCGCCGCAGGCCGGGATAAAAGCACATTCAAAGGGAGGGTATAAATGAGTTGGGTCGATGAATATAAGAAGAAGCTTGTTGTTGAGGAAGATGCCGTTGCGGAAATCAAAAGCCATCAGCGCGTTTATATCAGCGGGAACGCCGCCACGCCTTATGTGCTGGCTGAAGCCCTGGCTGCCCGGAAAGAGGAGCTGCGGAACGTTGAGCTGGTCCATGTGCTGCTTTTGGGGGACGATCCTTTTTCCAAACCGGGAATGGAAGGACATTTCCGGCACAACTCCCTGTTTGTCGGTCCGGCTGACCGCCAGGCCATTAATGAAGGACGGGCTGATTATGTGCCCATATTTCTGTACCAGATCCCGGGCCTGTTTTATTCGAAACAAATGCCTATCGATGTCGCCATGCTGCATCTGTCTCCGCCGGATGAACATGGATTCATGAGTTACGGAGTGGAGGTTCTTTGTTCCAAGGCTGCGGCTGAGAGTGCTGATGTGGTGATCGCTCAGGTCAATGAAAAAATGCCCAGGGTTCTGGGAGATTCTTTTATCCATATCTCCCGGCTGGATAAAATTGTGGAAGTCTCCGAACCCTTGCCCGAATTAAAGAAAAAGCCTTTCAGCGAGGTTGAAAAGAAAATCGGCGGGACCATCGCCGGTTTGATAGAAGACGGGTCCACGCTTCAGCTGGGGATCGGAGGAATTCCCGATGCGGTTTTGGCGGCGTTGAAAGACCGGAGGGATTTGGGCAGCCATACCGAGATGGTTTCCGACGGAGTGATGGAAGCTATAGAAACAGGAGTCATCACCGGCTCCAAAAAGACCTTTCACCCAAATAAAGTGATTCTGACGTTCCTGCTGGGCTCCAATAAGTTATATGAGTTCGCGGACAATAATCCCATCTTTGAAGCGCATCCCACTGATTATACCAACGATCCTTTTATGGTGGCCCGGAATGATAAGATGGTGGCCGTCAATTCCGCCATAGAAATTGACATCACCGGCCAGGTGTGTTCGGATTCCATTGGAACCTATATTTACAGCGGGTTCGGAGGACAGGTCGATTTTATCCGGGGGGCGGCTTCCTCCAAGGGCGGCAAACCCATTATCGCGCTGCCGGCGACGGCCAAAAAGGGGGAGATGTCCCGTATCGTTCCTTTTCTCAAAAAAGGATCCGGAGTCGTCACCACCCGGGCGGATGTTAAATATGTGGTCACGGAATACGGCTGCGCCTATCTGCACGGAAAAAATCTTCAAGAGAGAACCCGCGCTTTGATTGATATCGCTCATCCGAAATTCCGGGAAGATTTGATTCGGGAAGCCCGGTCGAGAAATTTAATCAGGTGAAGGCTATTCATGCCGCAGTCAAGTCTTTTTCCCAGCGTGAAAGGGCATATCGGTACGGATGAATCCGGAAAAGGGGACTATTTCGGTCCCTTGGTGACGGCGGGTGTCTATGTGCCGGACGGACAAGACCCGGTTCTCAAGGAAATGGGGGTCAGAGACAGCAAACGCATCTCGGATAACCGGGCCCTTGAAACCGCGGAGCAGATCAAAGCCGGTTATCCCCACTCCGTGGTGGCCATCGGCCCGGAGAAATATAATCATCTTTACAGCCGGTTGAGGAATTTAAATAAAATTCTGGCATGGGCTCATTCCCGGGTTATCGAGAACATTCTGGAACACGTTCCCTGCCGGCTGGCGGTTACGGATCAATTCGGGGATAAGCTTTTTGTTTTGAATGCATTGATGAAAAAAGGCCGTGAAATCGAATTGATTCAGAAGCCCGGGGCGGAAGAGGATATGGCGGTGGCGGCCGCGTCCATCCTGGCCCGCGCCGAATTTCTCCGGCGGCTTCATTTTTTATCCCGGGAGTTCGGAGAGGAACTGCCCAAAGGGTCGTCTCCCCGTTCTGAAGAGACCGGACTGAGATTAGTGCGGAAACACCATCCCGGGATTCTGGAAAAAGTGGCCAAAACCCATTTCAAATTAACCAAAAGAATTCTGGATTTATCAAAAAATGACAACACAAAGACTCTATATTGAAAACCCGTATCAAACCGAATTCACCGCGGAAGCGGTGG
>JAWODN010000139.1:0-5087 GCA_046483285.1 Candidatus Aminicenantota bacterium
GTCAACTTGAATAAATCTGTTCCCGTCGCTTTTCAAACCGGGAATTTCCTTAAGAAGATCTTCGGAATTGGGCCGCCTTCCGGCTGCTGACAGCACCATATCCGCCTGAAATTCAAAAGGGGCTTCCTTCCTCATGTCCACGCCGGAAACTTTCACCAGGCTGCTCTCTTTTTCAGCTGATTCGATTTTCATTTGGGTGCGGATATCCAATCCTTGCTTTTTCAGAATGCGAAGCATCCGCCCGGCCATGTCTTTATCGCTTCCGGGAAGGACCTGGTCCAACAGTTCCAGGACAAGCACGCGGCTTCCCAGGCGGCGGAAAATGGTCCCCATTTCCAAGCCGATCGCACCGGCTCCCACGATCAAAAGCCGTTCCGGAATATTTTCCAATTCCAGAGCTTCCCGGCTGGTGACAATCGATTTTCCATCCGGTTTCAAAAAAGGAAGCTCGAGAGGCCGGCTGCCTGTCGCCAAAATGAGGGTCTCTGCCTGAAATTGTTGTTTTTCTTTCTCTTTTTCTACCACCACTTTGTTTTGATTTTGAAAATGAGCGGTCCCCCGGATAATATCCACTTTGTTTTTTTTTAGTAAAAATTCAATCCCTTTTATCAGTCTGGAAACAGCCCGGTCTTTTTTATCTTGAACCGCCTTCCAATGGCATTTGACTTCATCCACAGGACCTTTCCATATGGCGGTATGGGTCAACTGCTCGCAAACATGGGTATGGTGGAGAAGAAATTTGGTGGGAATGCATCCCCAGTTCATGCAGGTTCCGCCTATTTTTTCTTTTTCCACCAAAAGAACACGTTTTTTTATTTGAGCCGCTCGTATCGCCGCCACGTAACCCCCGGGGCCGGCTCCGATAACAATCACATCATAATTTTTCATGACAGATCCTTTCCTTTTATTCATAAGTTCATCTCATCTGTGCTGTGCACATTGTCGGTTCACAGGAAATGATTATAACCCTATAGCCCCCTCGGGGACAAACCCCAACTACGGTTACATGTTAAATGATTTAACCATGGCCAGTTGGGTTACCTAGTTAAATGATTTGACACGACCCGGCAAATTCCAAGATTGTCCGATCCAGGCTTGACAGGGAAAGTCAAAAAAGCCATAAATAATGGAACTTGGCTGTGATTTTGAATCGGGCTAGGAAAAATAAGTCATGAAAAATGCTTTTCTTTTCGCCGTGTTCTTTTTTTTCACTTCAGCGGGCATGTTTTCAGCCGCAGCCGCCGAATACGGAATGCTCCGGGGTGATGTTCAAAAAACGGATTTTGTTCCTTTGCCTGGTGCAAAAGTGATCCTGCATTCCTGTTCTTCCGGAGAGAGCATAAAATTGATCACTGATGACTCCGGTAAGATTTATTCAGCCGGATTGTTTCCCGGTATTTACCAAATGGAGATCCGGCTGGCCGGCTATAAACCCATAGCCAACCGAAGCCTGCTGATAGAACCGGGCCGGGAGGTTTATATCCGTATTGTTCTTGAAACCCGAACCGCTGAGTCATCATCGCATCTGCGGATCCTGGATCTGGACTACTCCGGCTCGTCCTATCAGACTTTTCTTTCTGAAGAACGTCTTCATGATATGCCGGCCGCTCATAATATCTGGGCCCTGCTTGAGAACCAGGACCTTTCCGCCGTATCCGACCGGACTGACGTCGGAGGATGGTGGAACGGAATGCCGGCTGTGTTCAGTTCACGGGGAAGCGGTTCCTGGACCCAAAACCGGTATCTTTTAAATGGAATGGACGTCACCGACCCTTATCAAACAGGAAAACCGCTTTTTTATCCCGACTATTTTTCCATTTCTTCCTATAACCTTGTCAACGCCGCGCATCCGCCCGGTTATGTTCACCCGGGCGGATATCTCGGCCTTGTCACTTGGCCGGAAACCGGCACTTTTCACGGATCGGTTTCCGGTTATTACCTGCATGACACCCTTCAGAGTTCCAATTTGAACTCCGCCCATCAAGCGCATGGCTTGACTGAAAACCATACTTTCCGCTATCTCAGCGAAGGCAACATCCGCGTCTCCGGCCCTTTGGTTCCGGGGAAACTGCTGTTCAGCAGCTCTTTTTCCGCCTTTGACCTGTCCCGCAATGTCGCTGAATTCCCTGAGGCAGCCGAATCCACTTTGGTCTCCGGTTTTTTCAGCCTTAAAACCACTTTTTCCGGAAATAATTTGAAATTCCTCTGGACCGGACAAAACCTCCACCATCCCGCTCATGGGGCGGACCGCGATGTTCCTTTTTCTTCCACCACCGACCGAAAAGAAAATTTCCAGGTTTATCAGCTCTTTTTCCAGCCGGCTTTGAATTCCGGGCATCACATCACGGCAGGGATGGGATATTGCCGCGGAGATATATGGTCCTCCTTTCAGGAAGGAAGCCTGACCCCTTTTGCCGCGGATAAATTCAACGGCTTCCTCTCAGGGGCTGCGCCTGAGGCCGGCCGCAACATCCGAAGCACTCTGACTTTCATGATCCAGGGGCTGTCGTTTTTGTCCCCTTCCGATAAAACGGATCATGTTGTTCGCTACGGCGGCCAATTTCAACGGGTTTCCGCGGATTCGGAGCTTCGTGTTTTGGAGAATCATCATCTGCATTTTTTTGAAGGAAAGCCCCTGGAAGTGGTCCAATTCGAATCCCCCTTCAGTCACCAGCAAGCCGGCTGGCACGGCCATGTGTATCTTCAGGACACCCTTTCGTTTTCCCATCTTTTCTCCGCTTATTTTGGAAGTGTCTTGTCTTTCAGCCGGGCATGGATTTCCTTGGAATCCGGACGTCCCGGTCAAAACCGAATCAGCTGGGTGAATCTGGCTCCCCGAATCGGAGTCATTATCCCTCTGGACAAAGTCAAGGCATCCGTGCTCAAATTCTCCTTCAGCCGGTATCATTTCACTCTGCCTCTTTCTTTCCTGAGTTACGGCCACCCTTCAGCACCGGGAGCCATGGTCTATAAGTGGGATGACGCCAACCGGGACAACCTGTTTCAACCGGAAGAACGGGGGGAGCTTTGGCGGAGAGAAGGTCCTGCGTTTGCTTCAATCGACCCTGAAATCAAGCGGCCGTATATCGACGAAGCCGCCTTTTCCTATCAAACCGTCTTTGGGCGGCACTGGTCTTTCACCCTGGGAGGTTTTTTCCGCACCACCCGAAACTTGATCCGGACTATCAATACCGGAGTTCCCTTAATCGGTTCCTACACGCCGCGTTATCATATTGATAGCGGAGACGACCGGGTTCCTTTCACATACGATGATGTCATTTTTACGGTTTTTGATCAAAAGGCATCCACATTCGGGGAGGATTTCTATCTTTTGTCCAACGTTGAATCCGGCACCCGGGCGACCCAATACTTCGGCCTTGATTTGTACCTGCAAAAAAAGCTGGGACCCCGTTTCGCATTTTTTCTCACATTCACTGCCATTCATTGCGTCGGCAGCACAAATCCGGGCAATACCGCCTGGGAAAACGATGACGGGGTTATCGGCTCTCTTTTTGATTCTCCCAATACCTTGATCCATGCGGAAGGACGGCCTCATTTCGACCGTGGTTATACTGGAAGAGTGGGATTCCGTTACCTGGCCCCTTTGGGATTCAGTTTTTCAGCGGTGGCGAAATATTACGACGGCCAGCCCTTTGCCCGCCTGAAAATCATTCCGGATTTAAACCAGGGGCCGATATATATACAAACCGCTCCCAGGGGGGTGGCCCGTTACTCGTTTAACCAAACCGTGGATGTCCGGATCGAAAAAGCATTCGAACTGAACAGCGGCCGGCTTAAAATAATTCTGGACGGCTTCAATGTGCTTAATTTGGCCCTGGACACAGAGGAGGATTATTGGACCGGTCCGGACTACCCCGAGCGTTACCCCACAGAAATCCAATCACCCCGGGTGCTGAGACTGGGAATGGCTTATGAATTCTAAATATTCGGTTGCTGCTTTTTTATTACTTCTGGCTGCTGTGAGCGGGACATATTCTTTCTCCCAGGAGTTTTTTATTCACCGTCCTGATTTAAAAGAAAAAACCTCTTTGGAAAACAAGCGTCTCCACCTGCATGGAGATTATTTCTTTCATCTGCATCAACCGGGAACCTTTCCCAGCTATAACGACCTCAGCGGCCCTGAAGACCGTGTCAATTTGGGATTCCATAACTATCTGCTGTTCGGCTCCCACACCCGCCTGCTCGCCCAGTTGATCACCCACGATGACGGCGGCCGCAGAACTAAATTCGACTGGCATTTTTCTCTGCGCCACCGCCCCTTCGAGAATCTTGTTTTGATCATCGGCCACGACAGCAATCATGATTCTGATTATCAAAGCACCCTCAACGGACGCGCCTATTATCTCAACCGCAATTATATCGGCTTCGGGTTTCCTCTGGAGGCGGGTTTGTTTTATTTTGAACCGTTCACCTGGTTTTTTCATCATTCCAATCAGCGCGGACATCTGGATTATTCCGGCGATAAGCTGAAACAGGAGTATGGTTTCCGGGCGGGAGCCCTGTTGACGGAATCCATTTGTTTGAGTCTTCAGTTTATCGGTCAGTCCGAAGCTTATTTTTCTTGGGGACAGTCGTTTTTAGCGGACGTGCTGATAAGAATCCGTTTGTTCAGCAGTCTTGAACTTTCCCTGGGCGGAGGAATCTGGAGAGACTTGAACCCGAGCCGTTTGGACCAGAAACTCGGTTATCATAAAATTATTTGGGGAATCGCTTTTCCCTTTTAAGCCCAGCTGATAAACGGGCCGATACGGCCGCCGGTACCGGAATTGCGGCAAGGAAAAAGATTTACAAAGCATCGCCGTTTTTTTATAAACCTGACCTATTCACGGGCCGGGATTGCCGCAGATGCGAGGCGCAGGGCATGAAGCCGTGGTCCTTCACTGCGAATGCCCTGCAACAAAGCAGATGCGGTGAGAGCCGGCCCGCCCGAAGGGTAAAAAAATTGCGATTAAAATAAAAATATGAAAATGAAAAACTTTCTATTTGAACTTTTATTAAAAAACATGCTAATTGCTGATAAAAAAGGGCTTGCAAAAGCATCGCAATTTTTTTATGAATAATTCAGG